>NZ_JAENRY010000273.1 GCF_016612545.1 Streptomyces sp. MBT65
GTCGTCGGGTTCGGGCCGGGAGGGAAGTCGTCGGGCCGGCCCCCGTCGCCGCGCCGCCGCCCTGGCTCCCCGTACGCTCGGCACCACCATGACGACCGTACGCATTCCCGCGGGCTGGCCCGCGACCGAGGAGCAGGCCCGCGCTATCCAGGACGAGTTGCGGGAGCGGGTGGTGACCGACGAGCCGGGACCGCCGCCGAGGACCGGGCAGGTCACGGGAGTCGACGTCGCCTACGACGACGAGCGGGACGTCGTGGTGGCCGCCGCCGTCGTGCTGGACGCGGCGAGCCTCACCGTCGTCGCCGAGGCCACGGCCGTCGGCCGGGTCTCCTTCCCGTATGTGCCGGGCCTGCTCGCCTTCCGTGAAATCCCCACGGTGCTGGCCGCGTTGGAGGCGCTGCCCTGCCCGCCGGGCCTGGTCGTGTGCGACGGCTACGGCCTCGCCCACCCCCGCCGCTTCGGCCTCGCCAGCCATCTCGGCGTCCTCACCGGCCTGCCCACGATCGGCGTCGCCAAGAACCCCTTCACCTTCACGTACGACGATCCGGGCACCCCGCGCGGCTCCGCGTCGCCGCTCCGTGCGGACGCCGAGGAGGTCGGCCGCGCGCTCCGCACCCGCGAGGGCGTGAAGCCGGTCTTCGTGTCCGTCGGCCACCGGCTCACCCTCGACAACGCCTGCGCCCAAGTCCTCGCGCTGACACCGGAGTTCCGCCTCCCGGAGACGACCCGCAGGGCGGACGCGCTGTGCCGGCGGGCGCTGCGGGAGGCGACCGCCTGAGCGTGGGCGGCGCGACGCGTACTGAGTACCTGATCTGAGTATGTGTACGGATGCGGCCGCGCCCGGGTGATCGGCAGGCTGTTCCGCATGACAACGCACCGTTCCCCGAAGCCCGTTGCCCACCCGAGCCAGCCCGTCGAGCGGGCCGTGGTGATCGCGCTCGTCCTGTCCGTGGCGGCGGGCCTCGCCTGGATCGGCGGGATGATCTACACGCTGTGGCCGTGAGGCGACGTGATGGCGTCGCGCGAAACAGACGAGCCCCACACCGCAACAAGCGGCATGGGGCTCGGAGTTGAGCGCCGGGCAGGCCTTGCACCTGCATCTCCCCGCAGGAAGCGGGACGTCTTTCCTTGGACCACCGACGCGCGACCGGACTCCGGGTGTTCCGGTGAGCGGCTCGTGATCAACTATAGCCCATCCGAGTGAGTGTCAGATCCCGCGCTCACCGGCTCGCCGCCACCCGGAACGTGATGCCCGCCGCCCGGAGCCGTCCGACGAGCGCGTCGCCCATCGCCACCGCCGTCGTCACCTGCCCTGCTGTGGGCGGGAGTTCGTCGAGGGCCAGGGAGAGGGCCGACTCGGCGAACATCTTCGCCGTCTCGTCGTAGCCGGGGTCGCCGCCCGCGACCTCCGTGAAGACCCGCCTGCCGCCGCCCTCGCCCACGAACTTCACGGAGAACCAGCTCTTCGCGCGCTTCTCCGGGCTCGGTCCGTCGCCGGGCTTGAGCCGGTCGGACAACCAGCGGCGGGCGGGCGGGAGTTGGGCGGCCGTGGCCAGTGCGCCGACCGCCGTGACACCGCCGAGCGCCACGGGAAGGTGCCGTACGGCCGCGTAATGGCGGTAGCGGAAGTCGGGGCCGTAGCGGTCCAGGGCCTTCGCGGATCGTCGGACGACCTGCGGGTCGATGGTCGGCAGCGGCACCGCCCAGGAGCCGATCTCCCCGGCGAACCGCGGTGCCCCCATGGGTGCTTCGACCCGGCGGCCCACCAGCCGCGGTTCATGGCGGCGCCGGTCCCGGGCGGCGACCAACACCTGTCGGCCGCGCCCGAGTTGGGCCAGTGCCGTGGCGAACGTGCCGCCGGAGAACATCGCGTCCGCGGTCACGAAGCCGTCTACCGTGAGGGGCACCCCCTCCGGCAGTTGCTGCACGGTGAAGTACGCCCCCAGGTCGTGCGGGATCGAGTCGAAGCCGGCGCAGTGCACCAGACGTGCGCCGGTCTCACGCGCGCGTGCGTCGTGGCGGACGTACGTCAGGTCGACGAACTCCGGCTCGCCGCTGAGGTCGAGATAGTCGGTGCCGGTGTCCGCGCAGGCGGCGACGAGATCCTCGCCGTAGCTGACGTAGGGGCCGACCGTGGTGGCCACCACGCGCGCGTGCTCGGCGAGTCGGCGCACGGAGGCCGGGTCGGAGACGTCGGCCCGCAGGACGCCCACCGAGGTGCCGGCGGGCAGACGTTCGCGCAGGCGCTTCAGTTTCAGTTCGTCCCGGCCGGCGATCGCCCAGCGCAGGCCCTCGGGCGCGTGCGCGGCGAGATACTCCGCGGTGAGCACCCCGACGAAGCCCGTGGCTCCGAAGAGCACGATGTCGTAGGGACGGTCCGTCCTGTTCAGCCTGCTCATGACACTCCTGGGTCCCGCAGCCCGCGCCGCTGTCGGTGGCTGAGGCTAGCGTGAAGAGTGCGGAGCCCGACGACGAGCCCGGAGGTATCAGGTGGCCGTGCCCAGGAACGCCCTCAAGAAGTGGGCGAAAGTGCGGGAGTTCGCCCTCGGGCTGCCGGGTGCCGTCGAGGAGTTCCCTTGGGGTGAGTCGGTCGCGAAGGTCAACAAGAAGGTGTTCGTCTTCCTCGGCGTCGACGACGGCAGTTACCCGCTCGCGCTCACGGTCAAGCTGACGGACGAGGCGGCCCACGCCCACGCGCTCACCGCACCCGGCGCCGAGCCCGCCGGCTACGGCCTCGGCAAGGCCGGTTGGGTGCGCGTCCCGCTCGCCGAGCCGGGCACCCCGACCGCCGAGCTGCTGTGCGACTGGGTGGAGGAGAGCTACCGAGCGATCGCCCCGAAGCGCCTGATAGCCGAGCTGGACGCGCACGGCCGTGGCTAGCGGCGGCCGACGGCGGTACTTTGACTGAGCGCTTGCTCACTCAGGTCTTGTGTCGAGTGGAACACGTTCTTAGCATCATCGGTGTTACATCAGTTGTGTCACAGCTGGGGGCTGGATGACAGCGGCAACGACGCCCGGGCACGGCCCGCTCTCCGGCGTGCGCGTGATCGAGCTGGCCGGGATCGGCCCCGGCCCCTTCGCGGCCATGCTCCTCGCCGACCTGGGCGCCGACGTCGTCCGCGTCGACCGGCCCGGCGGCCCCGGACTCGGGATCGCCCCCGAGCACGACATCACCAACCGCAACAAGCGCTCGGTCCTCGTCGACCTGAAGGCACCCGACGGCCCCGCGCGCGTGCTCGACCTCGTGGAACGCGCCGACATCCTCATCGAGGGCAACCGCCCGGGCGTCACCGAACGCCTCGGCGTCGGCCCCGAGCCCTGCCTCGACCGCAACCCCCGGCTCGTCTACGGCCGGATGACCGGCTGGGGCCAGGACGGCCCCCTCGCCGAGCGCGCCGGGCACGACATCGCGTACATCGCGCTGACCGGGACCCTCGGCATGATCGGCAGCCCTGGGGAGCCACCGCCCGCCCCCGCCAACCTGCTCGGCGACTACGCGGGCGGCTCGCTCTACCTCGTCGTCGGCGTCCTCGCCGCACTGCACCACGCGCGCGTGACCGGCATCGGCCAGGTCGTCGACGCCGCCATCGTCGACGGCACCGCCCACCTCTCCGCGATGATCCACGGCATGCTCGCGGCCGGCGGCTGGCAGGACCGGCGCGCCGCCAACCTCCTCGACGGCGGCTGCCCGTACTACGGCACCTACGAGACCGCCGACGGCAAGCACATGGCGGTCGGCGCCCTGGAGCCGCAGTTCTACGACGAGTTCACGCGCCTCCTCGGCCTCGCGGACTTCGCCGACGCCCGCCGGGACTGGGCGCGTTGGGGCGAGCTGCGCGAGGCGGTCGCGGCCCGCTTCCGTAGCCGTACGAGAGACGAGTGGACCGGCGTCTTCGCGGGCACGGACGCGTGCGTGGCGCCGGTGCTGTCGCTGCGCGAGGCCCCGCACCATCCGCACCTCGCCGCGCGCGGCACCTTCACCGAGCACGGCGGGATCACCCAGCCCGCCCCGGCACCCCGGTTCTCCGCGACGCCCACCTCGGTGCGCGGCACACCCGCCCTGCCGGGCGCGGACACGCCCGACGTGGCCCGCGACTGGGAGGTCCCCGCACTTCTCGACTCCCTCGACGACCCTCAGCGAGGAAACCCCTCGGCGAGTCTTTGAACACCCTCATCGAAAGGCTTGGCAGTGAGCACCGAAGCGTATGTCTACGACGCGATCCGCTCCCCGCGCGGGCGCGGCAAGGCGAACGGATCCCTGCACGGCACGAAGCCCATCGACCTGGTCGTCGGACTCATCCACGAGATCCGTGACCGCTTCCCGGACCTGGACCCGGCAGCGATCGACGACATCGTGCTCGGCGTCGTCGGCCCGGTCGGCGACCAGGGCTCCGACATCGCCCGGATCGCCGCCGTGGCCGCCGGACTCCCGGACTCGGTGGCCGGAGTGCAGGAGAACCGCTTCTGTGCCTCGGGTCTCGAAGCCGTCAACATGGCCGCCGCCAAGGTGCGTTCGGGCTGGGAGGACCTCGTCCTCGCCGGTGGAGTCGAGTCCATGTCCCGGGTGCCGATGGCCTCGGACGGCGGCGCCTGGTTCAACGACCCGATGACGAACCTCGCCGTCAACTTCGTGCCCCAGGGCATCGGCGCCGACCTGATCGCCACGATCGAGGGATTCTCGCGGCGCGACGTGGACGAGTACGCGGCACTCTCGCAGGAGCGCGCGGCCACCGCCTGGAAGGAGGGCCGCTTCGAGCGGTCCGTGGTGCCGGTGAAGGACCGCAGCGGCCTGATCGTCCTCGACCACGACGAGCACCTGCGCCCCGGCACCACCGCCGACTCCCTGGCCCGGCTCAAGCCGTCCTTCGCGGACATCGGGGAACTCGGCGGCTTCGACGCCGTGGCCCTTCAGAAGTACCACTGGGTGGAGAAGATCGACCACGTCCACCACGCGGGCAACTCCTCCGGCATCGTCGACGGCGCCTCCCTCGTCGCCATCGGCTCCAAGGAGGTCGGCGAGCGCTACGGCCTCACCCCGCGCGCGCGGATCGTCTCCGCCGCCGTCTCCGGCTCCGAGCCGACCATCATGCTCACCGGGCCCGCGCCCGCCACCCGCAAGGCGCTCGCCAAGGCCGGACTGACCATCGACGACATCGACCTCGTCGAGATCAACGAGGCCTTCGCCGCGGTCGTCCTGCGCTTCGTCCGCGACATGGACCTGTCCCTGGACAAGGTCAACGTCAACGGCGGCGCCATCGCGCTCGGCCACCCGCTCGGCGCCACCGGCGCGATCATCCTCGCCACGCTCGTCGACGAACTGGAGCGCCAGGACAAGCGCTACGGCCTCGCCACGCTGTGCGTCGGCGGCGGCATGGGCATCGCGACGATCGTCGAGCGCGTCTGAACTCCCGGCGGCCGCAAGGGACTTCCGCGGCCACCCAGGGCTTCCGCGCCGACTCGACGCTTCCGCGCCGACCCGACGCCTCCGCGGCGACCAGAGACTTCTACGGAGAACCCCCTCATGACCGAGAGCACCACCATCCGCTGGGAACAGGACGACACCGGCGTCGTCACCCTCGTCCTCGACGACCCGAACCAGTCCGCGAACACCATGAACGCGGCCTTCCGCGACTCACTCGCCGCGATCACCGACCGCATCGAGGCCGAGCAGGAGTCCATCCGCGGCATCATCGTCACCTCCGCCAAGAAGACCTTCTTCGCGGGCGGCGACCTCCGTGACCTGATCCGCGTCACCCCGGACACCGCACAGGAGTTGCTCGACGGCGGCCTCGCCATCAAGCGCAACCTGCGCCGCATCGAGACCCTCGGCAAGCCGGTCGTCGCCGCGCTCAACGGCGCGGCCCTGGGCGGCGGTTACGAGCTCGCCCTCGCCTGCCACCACCGGGTCGCCCTCGACGCGCCCGGCTCGAAGATCGGCTGCCCGGAGGTCACCCTCGGCCTGCTCCCCGGGGGCGGCGGAGTCGTGCGTACGGTACGGCTTTTGGGCATCGCCGACGCCCTGCTGAAGGTGCTGCTCCAGGGCACCCAGTACAGCCCGCAGCGCGCTCTCGACAACGGCCTGATCCACGAAGTGGCCGCCACGCCGGACGAGTTGATCGCCAAGGCCCGCGCCTTCATCGACGCCAACCCGCAGTCGCAGCAGCCCTGGGACAGGCCCGGCTACCGCATCCCGGGCGGCACACCGGCCAACCCCAAGTTCGCGGCCAACCTGCCCGCCTTCCCGGCCAGCCTGCGCAAGCAGACCAACGGTGCCCCCTACCCGGCCCCGCGCAACATCCTCGCCGCCGCCGTCGAGGGCGCCCAGGTCGACTTCGAGACCGCCCAGGTCATCGAGGCCCGCTACTTCGTCGAGCTGGCCGCCGGACAGACCTCGAAGAACATGATCCAGGCGTTCTTCTTCGACCTCCAGGCCGTCAACTCCGGCGCCAACCGCCCCAAGGGCATCGAGTCCCGCCCGGTCCGCAGGGTCGCCGTCCTCGGCGCCGGGATGATGGGCGCCGGCATCGCCTACTCGTGCGCCCGCGCGGGCATCGACGTCGTCCTGAAGGACGTCACTCCGGAGGCGGCGGCCAAGGGCAAGGCCTACTCCGAGAAGCTCTGCGCCAAGGCGGTCTCCCGCGGTCGTACGACCAAGGAGAAGGCGGACGCGCTGCTCGCCCGCATCACCCCCACCGCCGACCCGCAGCAACTCGCGGGCTGCGACGCGGTGATCGAGGCCGTCTTCGAGGACACCTCCCTCAAGCACAAGGTGTTCCAGGAGATCCAGCACATCGTCGAGCCCGACGCGCTGCTCTGCTCCAACACCTCCACGCTCCCGATCACCGCCCTCGCCGAAGGCGTGGAGCGCCAAGTCGACTTCATCGGGCTGCACTTCTTCTCGCCGGTCGACAAGATGCCCCTCGTCGAGATCATCAAGGGCGAGCGCACCGGCGACGAGGCGCTCGCGCGCGCCTTCGACCTGGTCCGGCAGATCAAGAAGACACCGATCGTCGTCAACGACTCGCGCGGCTTCTTCACTTCACGCGTCATCGGGCAGTTCATCAACGAGGGTGTCGCGATGGTCGGCGAGGGCATCGAGCCCGCGTCGATCGAGCAGGCTGCCGCGCAGGCGGGTTACCCGGCCAAGGTCCTTTCCCTGATGGACGAGTTGACGCTCACCCTCCCGCGCAAGATCCGCAACGAGTCCAAGCGGGCCGTCGAGGAAGCGGGCGGCACCTGGCCGGGCCACCCCGCCGAGGCCGTCATCGACCGCATGGTGGACGAGTTCGGCCGCACCGGGCGCAGCGGTGGCGCGGGCTTCTACGACTACGGCGACGACGGCAAGCGCGCCGGGCTCTGGCCGGGCCTGCGCGAGCACTTCACCCGCGAGGGCGCCGAGATCCCCTTCGAAGACATGCAGGAACGCATGCTCTTCTCGGAGGCTCTCGACACGGTCAAGCTCCTTGAGGAGGGCGTCCTGACGTCCGTGGCCGACGCCAACATCGGGTCCATCTTCGGGATCGGCTTCCCCGGTTGGACCGGCGGTGTCCTCCAGTACGTCAACGGCTACGAGGGCGGGCTGCCCGGCTTCGTGGCACGCGCGCGTGCGCTCGCCGAGCGCTACGGGGAGCGGTTCACGCCGCCCGCGCTGCTCGTGGAGAAGGCCGAGAAAGGCGAGCGGTTCACGGACGCGCGCTGACGTGTCGACGTATCGCTGAGCGACACGCTGCCCTTGCCTCGCGGGGACGGGACCCCGACGCTGACCGGCGAACCGGTCACCGGTCCCGTCCCCCGAGGAGCCCCCATGGGTCACCGCCCCGCCCTCGCCTTCCTCGACATCCTGCGCGGCGAGGGCGTGGACCGGATCTTCGGCAATCCCGGCACCACCGAACTCCCTTTCCTGGCCGCCCTGTCGTCGACCGAGGACGCCCCCGAGTACGTCCTCGGCGTCCATGAGGGCGCCGTCGTCTCCATGGCCGACGGCTACGCGCGCGGCACCGGCCGCCCCGCGTTCGTCAGCCTGCACATCGCCGCCGGACTCGCCAACGGCCTCATCGGCCTGCTCAACGCCCGCCGTTCGCGCACCCCGCTCGTCGTCACGGCCGGCCAGCAGGACCGCCGCCACCTCCAGCAGGACCCGATGCTCTCCGGCGACCTCCTCGGCCTCGCCCGGCCCGCGGTGAAGGCGACGTACGACATCCAGCACGCCCGCGACCTGCCCCTCGCCCTGCGCCGCGCCTTCGCCCACTCCCAACGGCCGCCTGCCGGGCCGGTGTTCCTGTCCCTCCCCATGGACCTGCTCGCCGAGGACACCGAGGTCGAGGTCCCCGCCCGCACCGCGCCGCCGCGGCCGGGTGCCGCCGCCGGACTCGACCGGGCCGCCGTACTGCTCGGCGGTGCCGCCCGACCGGCGATCGTCGCCGGGGACGGAGTGGGCCGCGAGGACGCGGTGGCCGCGCTCGTCCGTACGGCCGAGGCCTGTGGGGCGACCGTCCACCACCAGCCGATGGCCGACTGCCTCAACTTCCCCGCCACACACCCGCTTTACGCCGGGATGCTGCCACCCCGCCACGACGCGATCCGGGCCGCCCTCGCGCCGTACGACACCGTCCTGATCGTCGGCGCCCATGCCTTCACGCCCCACCACTACAGCCCCGGGCCCGCCCTGCCGCCCGGCATCACCGTCGTCCAACTCGACTCGGACGCCGAGGAGATCGGCCGCAACTTCCCCGCCGACGCGGGGCTGGTGGGCGCGCTCTCGCCCTCGCTGCACCACCTCGCCGAGCTGCTGCGCGAACAGGTCCCCGACCACACCGCGAAGGCCCGCGTCCTGCGCGCGGGCGAACGGCACACCGCCGAACGGGCCCGCGCCGAGTCCGCCGCCCGCGCCGCCTACTCGGCGGCGCCCCTCGCCCCCTGGGCCGCCGCGCACGCGGTGGCGCACGGGCTGCCGGCGGACGCCGTGGTGGTCGAAGAGGCCATCACTGTCGGCCTGTTGCTCCGTCGGCTGCTACGGCTCGACCGGCCCGGCAGCTACACCCACACCGTCGGCGGCGGCCTCGGCTGGGGCATCGGCGCCGCCGTCGGACGCTCGCTCGCCGAGCCCGGGCGGCCGGTGGTCTCGGTCCTCGGGGACGGTTGCGCGCTCTTCGGACTCCAGGGGCTGTGGAGCGCGGCGCGGCAGCAAGTGCCGGTGCTGTTCGTGGTGATGGGCAACGGGAGTTACCGCACGCTTCAGGACACGTACGAGGCGATGGGCGGCAACGGGCGTTGCCCCGGCACCGAGTTGGGCTCCCTGGACTTCACCCGGGCCGCACGCTTCTTCGGCGTCGACGCGGTACGGGCCGACAGCGCGGATCACCTGCGTGAACTGGTCGCCGGGGCCGACGAGTTGACGCGGCCGATGCTCGTGGACGTACCGCTGCGGACCTCGTAGAGATACCGCTTCGATTGCGGTCGCGACTCACCGTGACCCACACCTTGTCACCCGTGCGCGGAAGCGACCACCATCGGTCCATGACGGACGGGCCGCTTCCGAAGTCGGTACTCGCACGCGGGGTGTTGCTGCTCCGCGCCTGCGGCGACGCCGAGACGGCGCTCTCCCTCGCCGAACTGGCCCTGCGCACCGGGCTCCCCAAACCCACAGCGCACCGACTGATCGGCGAACTGGTCCGGCTCGGCATGGTGGACCGCACGCCGGAAGGCAGCTACCGCATCGCACTCGCCCTCTTCGTCCTCGGCCAATCCTCGCCGTCCGTACGGGAGTTGCGAGACGTGGCCCTGCCCTACCTGGGCGATCTGCACGAGGCGACCCACGAGAACGTGCACCTGGCCGTCCCGGACGGCACCGACACCCTCTTCCTGGAGAAGATCACCGGCCGCCGCGCCACCCCGATCGTCTCCCGCACCGGCGGCCGCCTGCCCGCCCACTGCACCGCCACCGGCAAGGTCTTCCTCGCCCAGGAC
>NZ_JAENRY010000274.1 GCF_016612545.1 Streptomyces sp. MBT65
CCCACCGAACAGCCGCCTCCCACGCACCCCACCCCCAAGGGCGAAATCCAGCCGCCCTAAAGGCGCGAACCAACCCCCGTCAAGGAAAGGGCGACCAGCCGAAGCCCGGCCCAATCGGGGCGAAAGCCGCGGTGAAGTGGAGTCCTGCTCTGATTCACCACCCCTGGGTCATCACATGGCGCGATCCGCATTCCTATGATGGGCCCACGACACCGCGGGCCGCTGCGACCAGGCAGTCCGACGCGGTGCGGACGCGGCGCGATGGTGGAGGGGTCGATGACTCAGGGGGCCGGTCAGGGACCCGAGATGGAGCGGACGGCGACGTTGCGCGACTTCCGGGTACCCGCTTACGTCCACGAGACCGGTCCGTACGCCGACAGCGCGCAGCCCGGCGAGACCGTACGACCCGACGAGGAGGCCTTCGAAGAAGCCTTCGACGAGGTCTATCCGGAGGGCTACACACCCACTCAGCGCGATCTCCCCGTCATCAATCGGGGTGACACGCTTCAGGTCGCGGTGGACCCGGCGTCGGCGGCCGCCGCGCAGCAGACCGAGGGCCCCGGGCCGCTGTTCGTCGTAGGGGACGTACACGGCTACCTCGACGAACTGGTCGCCGCGCTGCGCGAGAAGGGCCTGATCGACGCGGCCGGAAGCTGGTGTGCGGGCACCGCGCGGCTCTGGTTCCTCGGCGACTTCACCGACCGCGGGCCGGACGGCATCGGCGTCATCGACCTGGTGATGCGGCTGTCCGCCGAGGCGGCCGCGGCCGGCGGCTACTGCAAGGCGCTCATGGGCAACCACGAGCTGCTGCTGCTCGGCGCCAAGCGGTTCGGCGACACCCCCGTCAACTCCGGCGCGGGCACCGCCACCTTCCAGGCGGCCTGGCTGCTCAACGGCGGCCAGAAGACCGACATGGACCGCCTCCAGGACGTCCACCTGCAGTGGATGGCCCGGCTTGACGCCATGGAGGAGGTCGACGGCCACCTCCTCGTGCACTCCGACACCACCGCCTACCTCGACTACGGCGACTCGATCGAGGCCGTCAACGACAACGTCCGCGAGACCCTCACGCGCAACGACGCGGACGAGGTGTGGGACGTGTTCCGCAAGTTCACCAAGCGCTTCTCCTTCCGCGACGAGGGCGGTGCCGACCATGTCCGCTCATTGCTCGACATGTACGGCGGGACCCGGATCGTGCACGGCCACAGCCCGATTCCCTATCTCCTGGGCGATGTCGGCTCCGAGGACGGCGAGGACAGTTCCGGTCCCGTGGTCGAGGGACCGCACGTCTACGCCGAGGGACTCGCCATCGCGATGGACGGCGGGGTGACCATGGCCGGAAAACTGCTGGTCCAGCGACTGCCCCTGGATATCTGAGCGTTTCGCGGGCAGACGTCCCCCTCGGAGGACCGGCGAGCGACAGCGCTGGCCAGGGGCCAATTTCTGGAAACCCCCTGTCACCGTGTGCCGTCGCCGCTCTACCATCGGCTTATCCGTAGCAGGCTCCCCTCCGTTTCTGCCCGACGGCTCGTTGGCATGCGAGCCCCAAGCCCTACGGAGCATCGGGGGATGCACATGAACAGCGTTCCGCAGCACCTGCACAGCGAGGACCGCCAGGAGTACGAGCGGATCCTCGACGAGGCGCTGCGCTCCGCCCCTACCCGCCCGGAACTGGCCGCTGTCGGTAAGCGGCTCAACCCCGAACAGCTGCGCACCATGGCGCTGAACGCCACCGCACTCATCACGGCGGCCGCGGCGACCGAGTACCAGCACTACGTGAAGGTCCGCGAGGAACTGCGCCAGCCGGCGTCGTCCCCCCCGTCGTCCGTCCACGAGACCGACTCCATGGAGCCGGGCGGCGTGGGCGCGATGGGGCTCGCCACCACCCTGGGGGAAGCGGCCGAGGGTGCGGGCGCCGTCGCCGTCGCCGCCGTCCTCACCCCCGTCCTCGCCGGCACGGCCGCGGCGATATTCCTGCTCGTGGGCTACATCCTCAAGATGCTCACCCCCGAGCCCGCGTTCGCGCAGACCATGCTCACCGCGGGCTGGGTGTTCGGCGCCATGACCGCCGCGGCGATCCTCGTCGCCGCCATCGGCCTGCTGCTCACGGCCCTGCGCAACCGGCCGACGTTCGACAGCGACCCCTACGGCGAGGCGGGCGGTGAGGTGGCCCGCGCCAGGGACGCCTGGCACGACGCCCTCCTGGAACGCGGCATCCTGCCGTTCCTCCAGGAGGCGCTCGCCGCTCCGGGCACGGCGGCACTGCGCCGTACGGCACCACCGGCACCGAGTCGCATGCCACACCTCGGCTACGACCGCCCGGGCTTCTCCAGCCCCGACGAGGGCCCGGAGCCGGGCCACCGCCCGAGCTTCAGCAGCCCGGACTTCTCCAGCCCGGACTTCGGGGGGCCCGAACACCAGCCGGAGTAGCCCCTCGGCTTGCGCCCCCACCCAGGGGAGCGCAAGCCGAACACCCGGTCACGGGCCCGCTGTTCGTCGCACCGGCCCGGTCATGGACCCGGCCGCCCGTCGAACTCCTCCCGCGCCGCGCGCATGGCGGTGACGTTCGCCTGCGCCCAGACGGTGATGCTCTGCACCAACCCGCCGACTTCCTGGCCCAGTTCGGTCAGCCGGTACTCCACGCGCGGTGGCACGGTCGGGTACACCGTGCGGATCAGCAGTCCCTCGCGCTCCAGCGCTCGCAGGGTCTGCGTCAGCACCTTCGGCGTCACACCGTCCAGCCGTCGCCGCAGCTCGGCGAACCGCATGGTCCGGGCGTCCTCCAGGGCCACCAGCACCAGCATGGTCCACTTGCCCGCGATCAGCTCCAGTACGGCACGAGTGGGGCAGTCGCGCAGGAAGATGTCCACGCCACCGTATTTCCTCAGGTCGAAGCCGGTATCCATGAGGAACCTCGATATCAGAGAAGTGCCTTCTTCCGCAGGGTCGTCGCCCGTCCGACCATGGAACGCGCCACACACCACGCCCTGTTGACGAGGAGTCAGGATGTCCGCCCGTATGCACGCCATCGTCCAATCCGTGTTCGGCGGCCCCGAGACGCTCGCCTACGTCGAGACCGACATCCCCGAGCCCGCCCCCGGCGAGGTGCTCCTGCGGGTCGCGGGCGCCGGCGTCAACCCGGGCGACGCGGTGCTGCGGTCCGGCCGGGTGCCGGAGCTGGTCCCCCTGCCGTGGACGCCGGGCAACGACGTGGCCGGTGTCGTCGAGCGGGTCGGCGAGGGCGTGACACGGTTCGCGCCGGGCGACGAGGTGTACGGCATGCTGTCCGTCACCCCGCGGGGCGCGTACGCCGACTTCACCGCCGTACCGGCCGACGCGCTGGCGCCCGCGCCCAAGAACCTCGATCTCGCCCACGCGGGAGCCGTACCCCTGGTCGCGATCACCGCCTGGCAGGCCCTCGCCGTACTGGCACGGGTCGGGCCGGGCGACCGGGTGCTGATCCACGCGGCGGCGGGCGGTGTCGGACACGTCGCCGTCCAACTGGCCAGGGAACTCGGGGCGTACGTCATCGGCACCGCCCGCGCGGCCCACCACGACTTCCTGCGCGAGCTGGGCGCCGACGAGCTGATCGACTACACCACCACCGACTTCCGGACCGCCGTCGCGCCGGTGGACGCGGTCCTGGACCTGGTCGGCGGTTCCTACGGCCCGCACTCCCTCGACGTGCTCCGGCCGGACGGTCTGCTCGTCGGCGCGTCGATCGACCCGGGGACGGACGAACGGCAGGCCGCCGCCCGGGGGCTGCGCTACACGTGGGTGACGGCCGAGCCCTCCGGCGCCCTGCTGAAGCAGATCACCGAATGCGTCGAGGCGGGTCGGCTGCGGGTCTCCGTCCAGCGCACCTACCCGCTGTCCGAGGCCGCCGAGGCCCACAGCGCCATCGAGGCCAAGCGCACCACGGGCAAGCTCGTCCTCGTGCCGTGACCGACGCGGCCCGCTGATTCCCCACAGCGGCCCGACGGGGACGAACCCGACGTTCGCAGGGGGGTTATGTCCACCCCGCACTCGGTGGGCAGCCCCATCCTCCCCCGCGTCCCGATCCGGTTGGCTTGTGATCGTCACCGATCAGCACCAGGAGCTACGGGGGATTCGACCATGCAGATGCCGTCCTCGAGGAAGACCGGCGCCGCCGTGCTGACAGCGGCGCTGCTCGCACTGGGCGCGCCCGTGGCCGCGACCGCCACCACCGGACACCCGGCACGGAACCACCCCTCCCACGTGTACGACGAGGCCGTGCTCCAGCGCGACCTGGCAGCCGTACGGAAGGCCGGCGGCGGCGACGTGAACGTGCTGGCCAGGGTCGACGGACCGAACAGCACCCCCCTCATGGCCCGCATCGGCACCCGCACCGCCGACTCCACCGCCCCGATCCCCTGGAACGCGCACTTCCGCGTCGCGAGCACGACGAAGACGTTCGTGGCGACCGTCGTCCTCCAACTCGTGGCGGAACAGCGGCTGTCGCTCGACGACACCGTCGAGCACTGGCACCCGGGAGTCGTCACGGGCAACGGCAACGACGGCAGCCGCATCACCGTCCGCGACCTCCTCCGCCAGACCAGCGGCCTCTACGACTACGTCGACGACCCGGAGATCCAGGACCGCCTGATCAACCACTTCGACGAGAACCGCTACGACACCACCCCGACGGCCGACCTGGTCGCGGTGGCGATGAAGCACCGGCCGCTGTTCGTACCTCAGCCGGGCGGAGCCACCCGGTGGGCGTACTCCAACACCAACTATCTGCTGGCCGGGATGATCGCCGAGAAGGCCGGAGGCGCGAGCTGGCAGGACCTGGTCGCGCACCGGATCATCGCGAAGCTCGGACTGCGCAACACCTCCGTCCCCGGCCTCAACCCGTTCCTGCCCGACCCGCACGTGAACGCCTACCTGACGACCGCCGACGGCAAGCGTCTCGACGTCACCGATCACAGCCTCCAACACACCGCGGACTCCGGTGTGGTGAGCACCACCGCCGACCTGAACACCTTCTTCCGCGCCCTGGCCGACGGCAGGCTGCTCCCCGCCGCCCAGTGGCGCGAGATGCGACAGACCGTCGAGCGGACCGACGACCCGGAGGACGTGGCCGAGATGCCCGAGGGCACCTACGGCCTCGGCCTGCGCAGGATCCCGCTCTCGTGCGGCGGTTACTACTACACCCACGAGGGCGACGGAGCGGGCGTCGACACCCGCCCAGCGGTGAGCGCGGACGGCAGCCACGCGGTGACCGTCTCCATCACGACCACCACCGCACCGCCGGACCTCGCCGCCCTCAACCACGCGACAGGCATCCTCGTCGACCACGCCCTGTGCGACGACACGTCGGCCAAAGGCTCGCCGAAGAGCTAGACACCGTGCTGGACCGTGTCCGCCCCGGCCGGTCGTCGTCAGTCGGCGATCGGCAAGTAGACCCGGTTGCCCGCCGCCGCGAACTCCTTCGACTTCCGCGCCATGCCCTCCTCGACCTCCGCCTTGGTACCGCCGTGTTCACGGCGGATGTCCTGGGAGATCTTCATCGAGCAGAACTTCGGCCCGCACATGGAGCAGAAGTGCGCCGTCTTGGCCGGCTCGGCCGGAAGCGTCTCGTCGTGGAACTCCCGTGCCGTGTCGGGGTCGAGGGCCAGATTGAACTGGTCCTCCCAGCGGAACTCGAAACGGGCGTCGGACAGCGCGTCGTCCCACTCCTGTGCACCTGGGTGCCCCTTGGCGAGGTCGGCTGCGTGGGCGGCGATCTTGTAGGTGATGACGCCGGTCTTGACGTCGTCACGATTGGGCAGGCCCAAGTGCTCCTTGGGCGTGACATAGCAGAGCATGGCCGTGCCCCACCAGGCGATCATCGCGGCACCGATGCCGGAAGTGATGTGGTCGTACGCAGGCGCGACGTCCGTCGTCAGCGGGCCGAGCGTATAGAACGGAGCTTCATCACAGATCTCCTGCTGAAGGTCGATGTTCTCCTTGATCTTGTGCATCGGGACATGTCCCGGGCCCTCGATCATGGTCTGTACGTTGAAACGCTTCGCGATCGTGTTGAGTTCCCCGAGCGTCCGCAACTCCGCGAACTGCGCCTCGTCGTTGGCGTCCGCGATCGAACCCGGCCGCAGACCGTCGCCCAGCGAGTACGTGACGTCGTAGGCGGCGAGGATCTCGCACAGCTCCTCGAAGTTCTCGTACAGGAACGATTCCTTGTGGTGGGCCAGGCACCAGGCGGCCATGATCGAGCCGCCGCGCGAGACGATGCCCGTCTTGCGGTTCGCCGTCAGCGGTACGAACGGCAGCCGTACGCCCGCGTGGACCGTCATGTAGTCCACGCCCTGTTCGGCCTGTTCGAGGACCGTGTCCTTGTAGATCTCCCAGGTCAGCTCCTCGGCCCGGCCGTCGACCTTTTCGAGCGCCTGGTAGAGCGGCACCGTGCCGATGGGGACGGGGGAGTTGCGCAGCACCCACTCGCGGGTGGTGTGGATGTTGCGGCCGGTGGACAGGTCCATGACCGTGTCGGCGCCCCAGCGGGTCGCCCAGGTCATCTTCTCGACCTCCTCCTCGATCGAGGAAGTGACCGCGGAATTGCCGATGTTGGCGTTGACCTTCACCAGGAACCGCTTGCCGATGATCATCGGTTCGATCTCGGGGTGGTTGACGTTGGCCGGCAACACCGCACGCCCCGCCGCGATCTCCTCACGGACCACTTCGGGCGAAACGTTCTCCCGTACGGCCACGAACTCCATCTCGGGCGTGATCTCACCCCGTCGCGCGTAGGCGAGTTGCGTGACCGCCACGCCGTCCCGCCCGCGTCGCGGCTGCCGCGGCCGCCCGGGGAAGACCGCGTCGAGGTTGCGCAGTCCGCCGCGCGGCGAGGTGTGCTTGATCCCGTCGTCCTCGGGGCGGACGGGCCGGCCCGCGTACTCCTCGGTGTCGCCGCGAGCGATGATCCAGTTCTCCCGGAGCGGCGCCAGCCCCCTGCGGACCTCGGTGTCGACGAGCGGATCGGTGTACGGGCCGGAGGTGTCGTACAGCGTGACCGACTCCCCGTTGGTGAGGTGCACCTGACGGACCGGCACCCGCAGATCGGGGCGCGAGCCCGCGATGTACCCCTTGTGCCAGCCGATGGACTTCCCGGCCGCCACGGGCTCCTCCACCTCCGTGGGCTGCTCGGCCGCCGCGGAATCCTCGGCCCCGGTCGGCTGCTCGGCCCGCGCCAACTCCTCGCCCGAAATGGGCTGTTCGTCCTGGCTGAAGGCAGACGTGTGTGCGTCCTTGTTGGTCATGAGACCTACTCCCTACGCCGGCATTACCCGGTAACAGGTTCGGCGGTCGACGCAGCGGCTTCCGTCAGCCGATGTTTCATGTGAAACATCACTCGATACAGGTGACGTTTCCCGTGAAACATCGCAGAGACGAAGGTCAGCGCCCTCTCAGCCCGGTGCTCCGAGCTCCCGCGTGTGCAAAGGTGCCTCCACGCTAGCGCCATAAGTGGCGCGGTGAACAGTGGGCCTCCGACGTTCTTGCGATGATCGGGCGGTGACCACGACACAGCAGCCCCCGTACCCGCCGACCGGGCCGCCGCATGGCCACGACCACGGCCACGGTTCGGGAGGCGACCACGGCTCCGGGTCCGGTTCCGGCGACGACCACGGTTCCCATGGGGACGGCGGGCACGGTTCCGGTGCGGGCGGCGGACACGGTCACTCGCACAGCCACGGCCCCGCCGCCCCTGTCTCCCGTCACCTCCGGAAGGTCATCGCGGCGATCCTGATCCCGTTCACCGTGGCGGTCGTGGTCGGCATGGTGGTCCTCTGGCCCGGCGGCGCCCCCTCGCACAAGCGCACCGGAGTCGGCTTCGACCGGCAGACACAACAGGCGACGGTCACCAAGGTCGTCAGCGTGAGCTGCGCGTCGGTGAACGCCTCGGGCAGCGGCGCGACCGGCGACACCTCCACCGCCGAGGGCTCCTCCGCACAGCAGGAGGCGGGCGGCACCTGCAAGAAGGCCACGGTCACGGTCAGCACCGGCAAGGACAAGGGCCGTACGTTCACGGAGATCGTGCAGCCCGACCAGTCACGGCAGTTGCATCAGGGCGAGAAGGTCGTGGTCGCCTACGAGCCCTCCGCGCCCAGGGATCTGCAGTACTCGGTCACCGATGTGAACCGTAAATTCCCGATGGCACTGCTAGCCGGGATCTTCGCGCTGGCCGTCGTGGTGGTGGGCCGACTGCGCGGTGTCATGGCGCTGATCGCGCTGGCCATCAGCTTCATGATCCTGAACTTCTTCATCCTGCCCGCGATCCTGCACGGCTCGAACCCGCTGATCGTGGCGGTGGTCGGGTCGAGCGCCATCATGCTGATCGCCCTCTACATGTGCCACGGACTGTCGGCCCGTACGTCGGTGGCGGTACTCGGCACGCTGATGTCGCTGGTGCTGATCGGTGTCCTGGGCTCGGTGTTCATCGGCTGGGCCGCGCTCACCGGCAACACGGACGACAACACGGGCCTGATCCACGGGCTGTACCCGTCGATCGACATGAGCGGTCTGCTGCTCGCCGGCGTCATCATCGGTTCCCTCGGTGTGCTCGACGATGTGACGGTCACCCAGACCTCGGCGGTCTGGGAACTGCACGAGGCCAACCCCTCGATGGGCTGGCGCGGGCTGTACCGCGCCGGCATCCGCATCGGCCGCGACCACATCGCCTCCGTGGTCAACACCCTCGTCCTCGCCTACGCGGGCGCCGCGCTGCCGCTGCTGCTGCTCTTCTCCATCGCGCAGAGCAGCGTGGGGGCGGTCGCCAACAGCGAGTTGGTCGCGGAGGAGATCGTGCGCACGCTGGTGGGCTCGATCGGCCTGGTCGCGTCGGTACCGGTCACCACGGCCCTCGCGGCCCTGGTGGTCTCGGCGGACCGCCCGGGACGCGAGGCGGTTCCGGCGGGTGAAGGTGCGGGTACCTCTACGGCAGGCGCGGGCGCGGCGGGTACGGCTGCAACGGCCCCGTCGGCGCCCAGCGCCAAGCCCGCGGCCACGCGCGGCGGGAAAGGCCGTCGCCGCAAGCACTGAGGCGCCCTGCGGAAGGGGGCTGTCCTGCCGCACGGACTGGGCCAGGCTGCGGGAAGGCCGTCGCCCGCAAGCGCTGAGCCGAGCTGCGGGAAAGGCCGCGCACTGAGGCAGGCCGCGAGAATCGCCGTACAGAGCCGCAGGGCCGAGCAGGGCCGAGCAGAAGCGTTACACCAGCCTCCCGCCCCACCCTCACGGCAGCGCCTCAGCCCGCGCTCTGCTCCTCCGCCAGGATGCGGTCCAACGCCTCGTCGAGGTGCGTGTCGAAGTCCGCGAGGGCGCCTTCCTGACCGAGCGGAACCAGCCGGTCGGTGCGATCGAGGAACGCCACGAGCGGTGCCGCGCCGGTGCGGAACAGCGCCTGGTCGCCGCCCACCTGAAGCCGGATCAGCACCTCGCCCAGCATCTCGGGGTCGACGGGCTCGATCCGGACATCGCCTTCCCCGCACGCGACACCCACCCCGTCGATCAGCAGCTCCCGGCCGAAGGTCCAGGTCACCGGGGCGTCTCCCGGCAAATGGAAGGTCAGCCGCACGGCGTACGGATCGCACGTCTCGTAGCCCAGCTCGACCGGGATACGGAAGGAGAGCTCCTCGGAAACGAGGAAGCTCATCATGACCTCTGCCTGTACGGACTCGCGCATCGCCTATCCCGTCAACTGCCGTCGTATGGCCGGGAATGATCCCCGTGACACTGAAGGAATATTGCTGAACGTACACGTTAGATCACAAGGAGTAAGTTTTCAGATACTGATAGAGAGCGCGAGCGACCCCAGAAGCCTGCCGACCTCGGTCTCCAACTGCCGCGCCGCGGCCGGCAGCCGATCGGCCTGATGCGCGGGCAGGGAGATGGCCATCGTGGCCGCCACGGCGCCGAGCGTGATCGGAATCGCCGCGCAGACCGTCCCCAGCGCGTACTCCTGACGCTCCACCACCTGCTCCGTCCGCCGCATCCGGTCCAGGCGCCGCACCAGCGAGTGGCTGTCGCGCACGGTGTACGGCGTGAGGGACCGCACGGGGTAGCGGTCGAGGTGGTCGCGGCGGACGCCCTCGTCCAACTGGGCCAGCAGACACTGCCCGATCGCGTGCGCGTGCCCCGTCTCACGGAAGTCCGCCCACTCCTCGACCGCCGGATTGCCGGGGGTGTCGGAGACGCACAGGACCTCGATCTCACCGTCGCGGTACATCGCGTAGTACACCGGCGCACCGATCAGATCCCGCCAGTGCGCGAGCGCGTCGACGATCGTGCTGCGACGTTTCTCCTGCGCTCCGCTGCTGCTCAGCCGCTCGGCCGCCTCCCCGAGGAAGAACAGCCCCTTGTCGCGGCGGAGATAACCCTCGTGCACCAGGGTGCGCAGCAGGTGGTATGCCGTGGGGAGGGCGAGGCCGGTCTCGCGGGCCAGTTGCTTGGCGGGGGCTCCGTGTCCGTGCCCGGCGACGGACTCCAGCAGGCGCATGGCCCGTTGGACGGAGCCGATGAGGGTGGCGGCGGGCTGCCGCGGGTCGGTGGTTGTCGCGCTGCGCTGCGGATCGGGGACCGCGGTGAAGCGCTGCGGATCGTTGGTCGGCGCGGAACGCTGATGGTCGGTGGCCGTCGTGGAACGCTGCCGCGGCGGGGTCGCCACGGGTCGTTGTCGTGCCACCGAACCGGGCTGTGACGTCGAGCTCTGCGGTGCCACCGGACGCTGCTGTGTCACTGAGCTCGGCTGTGGCACCGGGTGCAGCGGTACCACCGGACCCTGCTGTGCCACCGGCCGCAGTTGCGCGGGTACCGCCATCGATCGCGGCCACGTGGACGGGACGGGCGGGAC
>NZ_JAENRY010000275.1 GCF_016612545.1 Streptomyces sp. MBT65
TGGGAGAGTAGGACGCCGCCGAACTCCTTTTAGAGCTCTGGCTCTTGGGCATGCCGCCCAAGAGCCAGAGCTTTTTTGCGTTGGGGTAGGGTCAGGGGGCATCGTTGGCACGTTTTCCCACAGGAGGCCCCCGGGTGGAGGTCCAGGAGACCCGCGTTCAGACAGAGCGGGTGCTCACCATCCCGAACATCCTCAGCATGGCGCGCCTGGTCGGCGTACCCATCTTCCTGTGGTTGATCCTCAGGCCCGAGTTCGGAGGGCCCAAGAGCGACGGCTGGGCGCTTCTGGTGCTGATGCTGAGCGGGATCAGCGACTACCTGGACGGCAAGCTCGCACGGCGCTGGAACCAGATCAGCAGTCTCGGCCGGCTCCTTGATCCCGCCGCGGACCGGCTCTACATTCTCTCGACACTCGTCGGACTCACCTGGCGCGAGATTCTGCCAATCTGGTTGACCGCCGTCCTGCTGGCGCGAGAGCTGGTCCTGCTGGTGGTGGTGGGCATCCTCAGGCGGCACGGCTATCCGCCGCTGCAGGTGAACTTCCTGGGCAAGGCGGCCACGTTCAACCTGATGTACGCGTTCCCGTTGCTGCTGCTCAGTGACGGAAGTGGATGGCTCCCCTCACTCGCAGCCATTTTCGGATGGGCGTTCGCAGGATGGGGTACAACGCTCTACTGGTGGGCAGGAGTCCTCTACGTGGTACAAGTCCGCCGCCTACTGCGTGCGGACGCCACGGCCGACTGACCCTGCCGATTGGGCGGTAACAGTCGCTCGATGGCCCGTTGCGCAAAAGTGCGGGACAATCTGAACTGGTGAAGTCGGCTAGACCGTCGTCTCGCAGAGGAGGACGCTTCCGACATGAAGGCCGTCGTGATGGCCGGAGGCGAAGGCACACGCCTTCGCCCCATGACCTCAAGCATGCCCAAGCCACTGTTGCCCGTGGTCAATCGACCGATCATGGAGCATGTGCTCAGGCTGCTCAAAAGGCATGGGCTCAATGAGACCGTAGTCACCGTGCAGTTCCTGGCCTCGCTGGTCAAGAACTACTTCGGTGACGGCGAAGAGCTCGGGATGGAGCTCTCGTATGCCAATGAGGAGAAGCCACTCGGTACCGCCGGAAGCGTCAAGAACGCCGAAGAGGCGTTGAAGGACGATGCCTTCGTCGTCATCTCCGGTGATGCCCTGACCGACTTCGACCTCACCGAGCTGATCAATTTCCACAAGGAAAAGGGTGCGCTGGTCACTGTCTGTTTGACCCGCGTGCCCAATCCGCTGGAATTCGGCATCACCATCGTCGACGAAGAGGGAAAGGTCGAGCGTTTCCTCGAGAAGCCGACCTGGGGTCAGGTCTTCTCTGACACGGTGAACACGGGCATCTACGTGATGGAGCCCGAAGTCTTCGACTATGTCGAGGCCGACGTTCCCGTCGACTGGTCCGGCGATGTCTTCCCGCAGTTGATGAAGGAAGGCAAG
Organism: Streptomyces sp. MBT65; assembly: GCF_016612545.1. Classification (GTDB taxonomy): domain Bacteria; phylum Actinomycetota; class Actinomycetes; order Streptomycetales; family Streptomycetaceae; genus Streptomyces. The sequence goes on from NZ_JAENRY010000275.1 coordinate 1,473, forward strand.
CCGGTCTACGGCTTTATCGCCGAGGGCTACTGGGAAGATGTCGGCACTCACGAGAGCTATGTGAAGGCGCAGGCCGATGTCCTGGAGGGCAAGGTCGACGTCGAGATCGACGGCTTCGAGCTGTCGCCGGGCGTGTGGGTGGCCGAGGGCGCCGAGGTGCACCCTGACGCGGTTCTCCGCGGGCCGCTGTACATCGGTGACTACGCCAAGGTCGAGGCCGGTGCCGAAATCCGTGAGCACACCGTCATCGGTTCCAACGTCGTCGTGAAGACCGGGGCCTTTCTGCACAGGGCCGTCGTGCACGACAACGTGTATGTCGGGCAGCACAGCAATCTGCGTGGCTGTGTCGTCGGAAAGAACACCGACATCATGCGTGCCGCTCGGATCGAGGACGGCGCCGTCATCGGTGACGAGTGCCTGATCGGTGAAGAATCGATCGTTCAGGGCAATGTGCGGGTCTACCCGTTCAAGACGATCGAGGCCGGCGCCTTCGTCAACACGTCGGTCATCTGGGAGAACAGAGGCCAGGCGCACCTCTTCGGTGCGCGCGGTGTGTCCGGGATCCTGAACGTGGAGATCACGCCGGAACTCGTCGTCCGTCTCGCCGGCGCCTATGCCACGACCCTCAAGAAGGGGTCCACGGTCACCACGGCCCGCGACCACTCCCGAGGTGCCCGTGCGCTCAAGCGGGCCGTCATCTCCGCATTGCAGACCAGTGCCATCGACGTACGGGACCTGGAGAACGTGCCGCTGCCCGTGGCGCGGCAGCAGACCGCGCGGGGCAGTGCCGGCGGGATCATGATCCGGACCACTCCTGGTGTGCCGGACTCCGTCGACATCATGTTCTTCGACAGCCAGGGAGCCGACCTCTCGCAGGGGAGTCAGCGCAAGCTGGACCGGGTGTTCGCACGCCAGGAGTACCGGCGTGCGTTCCCCGGTGAGATCGGGGACCTGCACTTCCCGGCCAGCGTCTTCGACTCGTACACCGGGTCGCTGCTGCGGAATGTCGACACGACCGGGATCGCCGATTCCGGCCTGAAGGTCGTGGTGGACGCGTCGAACGGCAGCGCCGGACTCGTGCTGCCCAGCCTGCTGGGCAAGCTCGGTGTGGACTCGCTGACGATCAATCCGGGGCTCGACGAGTCCAGGCCGACGGAGACCGCGGACACGCGGCGGTCGGGGCTGGTGCGGCTCGGTGAGATCGTGGCCTCCGCGCGGGCCGCGTTCGGAGTGCGGTTCGACCCGGTCGGTGAGCGGCTTTCGCTCGTCGACGAGAAGGGGCGGATCGTCGAGGACGACCGGGCCCTGCTCGTGATGCTCGACCTGGTGGCCGCGGAGCGGCGCAGCGGGCGGGTGGCGTTGCCGGTGACCACCACGAGGATCGCCGAGCAGGTGGCGGCGTATCACGGGACACAGGTCGAGTGGACGACGACCTCGCCGGACGATCTGACCAGGGTCGGGCGCGACGAGACGACCATCTTCGGCGGCGACGGCAAGGCCGGGTTCATCATCCCGGAGTTCAGCAGCGTCTTCGACGGCGCGGCGGCCTTCGTACGGCTGATCGGGCTGGTGGCGCGGACGCAGTTGACGCTGAGCCAGATCGACGCCCGGATTCCGCGGGCGCACGTCCTCAAGCGGGACCTCGCGACTCCCTGGGCCGTCAAGGGACTTGTGATGCGCCGGGTCGTGGAAGCGGCCGGTGATCGCTTTGTCGACACCACGGACGGGGTACGCGTCGTGGAGACCGACGGGCGTTGGGTGATGGTGCTGCCCGACCCCGCCGAGGCGGTCACGCATCTGTGGGCCGAAGGGCCCGACGACGCTTCCGCGCAGGCCCTGTTGGACGAGTGGTCGGCGGTCGTGGACAGCGCCGGACGGTAAAACACGGACCACGCGCGCGTGCCGGACATGTCTCCCCAAGGGGGCCTGTCCGGCACGCCGGTGGGGCCATTCGGAGGTACAGGCCACCACGTGCGACGATGTGCGGCATGCCGCAGCAGCCCCCCGTCCGGAGCACACCCACGCGACCTTCGCGCCCGGACGCATCCATGTCGCTGCTCACCAATGTCATGGACCACAGCCTCGACGACGGTTACGCCGAGGCCGCCGCCCGGAAGAAGGCCGCGGGCGCGAGCGGCCTGCCGAAGACCCTCCGGGCGAAGCTCGGTCTCGCCGCCGGCCTGGTGCTCGCGGCCCTCGTCGTGACGCTGGGAGCGGCACAGGCGCGCGTGGCCGCCCCCGTGGTGGCCAAGGAGCGCCAGGAGCTGATCGACCGTATCGACAAGGAGACCTCGTCGGCGGACAAGCTGGAAGGCACCGTCGACAAGCTCCGTGACGATGTGAGCGCGCGGCAGCGGGCGGCGCTCAGGACGAGTGGCGGCAGTGGCCAGGCGGACCTGGTGAGCATGCTGTCCGGTGCCACCGCGGTGCACGGCCCCGGTGTGAAACTCGTCGTCGACGACGCGAAGGAAGCCAGCACCGGCGGGGGCGACAACCCCCGTGAGACCGCGGACTTCTCCGACACCGGGCGGGTGCGCGACCGCGACATGCAGCGTGTCGTCAACGGACTGTGGGCGGCGGGCGCCGAGGCCATCTCCATCAACGGGCAGCGGCTGACGGCCTTGTCCGCGATCAGGGCCGCGGGTGACGCGATACTGGTCGACAACAGGCCACTGGTGCCGCCTTATACGGTGCTCGCGGTGGGGGACGGCAAGCGGCTGAGCACCAGGTTCCAGGACGGCGCCGACGGGCTCTATCTGCACGCCCTGGAAGACAACTACGGCATCAGGGCGACCATCGCCGTGGAGAGCGATCTCCGGCTGGCCGCCGCGCCGAGTGTGATCGTACGTACAGCACAGCCGAGAACTGAGAAGGGCACATCGTGATCGCCGTACTGGGCCTCATCGTGGGAGTGGTGGCCGGAATCCTGGTCCGGCCTGAGGTGCCGGTGGTCGTGGAGCCGTATCTGCCGATCGCCGTCGTCGCGGCGCTCGACGCCGTCTTCGGTGGTCTGCGGGCCATGCTCGACGGGATCTTCGACGACAAGGTCTTCGTGGTGTCGTTCCTGTCGAACGTGGTCGTGGCCGCGCTGATCGTTTTCCTGGGCGACAAGTTGGGCGTCGGCGCGCAGTTGTCCACGGGGGTCGTGGTCGTTCTCGGTATCCGGATCTTCTCCAACGCCGCGGCCATTCGCCGGCACGTCTTCCAGGCGTGAGGTCGATGAGCAACGAAGACGAGCGGCCCGAATCCACGCTGCGCAGGGAACTGCCCGAGGAAGTACCGGCGTCTGCTTCCTCGGAGGCGCCGATTCCGGAGGAGCGGGCCGCGTCCACCGTGACCGGTCGGCAGCGGCTGGTGCAGGGGTTGTGGCCGCCGCGCGTCAGCCGGGCCCAACTCATCGTCGCCGTGCTGCTGTTCGGCCTCGGTTTCGGGCTGGCCGTGCAGGTCGCCTCGAACAGCAACAGCGACAGCGCGCTGCGTGGGGCACGGCAGGAGGATCTTGTGCGCATCCTCGATGAACTGGACGACCGTACTCAGCGTCTTGAGGACGAGAAGCAGGGTCTGCAGAAACAGCGTGACGAGTTGGAGAACAGCTCCGACCAGGCCGAGGAGGCCCGCAAGCAGACGGCCGAGAAGGAGAAGCAACTCGGCATTCTGGCGGGCACCGTGGCCGCTCAGGGCCCCGGCATCACGATGACCATCGACGACACGAAGGGAACGGTCGAGGCGGACATGTTGCTCGACGCGATCCAGGAGTTGCGCGCGGCCGGAGCGGAGGCGATCCAGGTGAACGAGGTGCGGGTCGTCGCCAACACGTATCTGACGGACTCCGGCAAGAGCGTGAGTGTCGACGGGAACAAGATCAACGCCCCCTATCGTTTCAAGGTCATCGGCAAGCCGCAGGATCTCGAACCGGCGCTCAACATCCCTGGAGGCGTGGTGCAGACTCTCGAGAAGGAGCAGGCCACCGTTACCGTCGAGCGGTCGGGCAAGATCGTCGTGGATGCCTTGCGGGCGGCGAAGCAGCCTGACTACGCTCGGTCGTCCTCCCGGTGAACCGCAGGTGCATGGGGGCCGTTGTCCGAGGGCATGAGGTTGCGGGGGGTCGACGCACCGATTGGGTGGTGCGTGGTGGAAACTGTCAGGTGGATACGGACGTTGTGAGGATGTCCGGGTCAACCGGTGTGTTCAATCAGGGTTCGTCCTGCCCCACGGGCGGGTCTGTTTCGGTCAAGGGGAATCGCCCGTGAAGTTGTTTGCGAAGTTGTTCGGCAAGAGTGCGAAAGAGAGCAGCGACAGTCAGACCGCTCGCCATCGCGCACAACCGGACGCAGAAGGCCAGCGCCCGCTGTTCCGCGACCAGGTCGCCGGCCAGGGTGCGCCGTCGGTTGACCCTGCGCAGTCCGGCGACATAGGTTTCGGGCAACCGTCAACCTCAAGTACGGGTGGAGGGTTTTCCCCTATGTCGGCCCTGGTGTGTTCGAGGTGCGGTAACCGCAACGCGGAGAACAGCCGCTTCTGTTCCAACTGCGGTGCGCCGCTGCGCCCCGGCGCGACCCCGGAGCGTCCGTCCGAGACGACCTCCACGATCTCCATCTCCGGTCTCGAGGCCTACGACGCCGAGGTGACCGGCCAGACGCAGATGCCGACGCTCTCCCCGGAGGCGCAGGCAGCCGTCGACGCGCTGCCGTTGGGCTCGGCGCTGCTGGTGGTGCGTCGTGGTCCGAACTCGGGCAGCCGCTTCCTGTTGGACGGCGAGCTGACCACGGCCGGCCGTCATCCGCAGAGCGACATCTTCCTGGACGACGTGACAGTCTCGCGCCGGCATGTGGAGTTCCGGCGCTCTCCTGACGGTTCGTTCACGGTCGCCGACGTCGGCAGTCTGAACGGTACGTACGTCAACCGCGAGCGCATCGACTCGGTCTCGCTGGCGAACGGTGACGAGGTGCAGATCGGCAAGTACCGGCTGGTGTTCTACGCGAGCCAGCGGGGTTACTGACCCTTCCTCGGACTGGGTCCGGGGGGATTCCCCAGGAAGGTCCATGCTTCAAACACCGAGCGGCGGTGCCGGGCACGGTACCGCCGCCGCGGACACTGGGCTGATGAGCATCGGCACGGTGCTGAACGTGCTGCGCGACGAGTTCCCCGAAGTCACCATCTCCAAGATCCGTTTCCTGGAGTCGGAGGGGCTCATCGAGCCGCAGCGGACCCCTTCCGGGTACCGCAAGTTCAGTCCGGCCGACGTCGAGCGCCTAGGCCATGTCCTGAGGATGCAGCGGGACCACTATCTGCCGCTCAAGGTGATCCGTGAGCATCTCGACGCCATGGAGCGCGGAGAGGCCGCGCCACTGCCCACGGTGGGGCGTCAGCGGGACGGCGAGGTCGTCCTGGAGCCCGTGGAGGGGCCCACGGCGGCCCGGATCGGGCGGGCCGAACTGCTGGCCGCCGCCGGGATCGGTGAGGCCGAGCTCGACGAGTGGGAGTCGTACGGACTCATCGCCCCGCTGCCGGACGGGGTCTACGACGCGGAAGCCGCCACCGTGGCCGGACTTGTCCTCGAGTTGGGGCGGTTCGGGATCGAACCGCGGCACCTGCGCGCGATGAAGGCGGCCGCCGACCGTGAGGCCGGGCTCGTCGACCAGGTGGTGGCCCCGCTCAAGCGGCACCGCAATCCGCAGACCAGGGCCCACGCGGAGGCCCGTACGAAGGAACTGGCGGGGCTCACGGTGAAGCTGCACGCGGCGCTGGTGCAGACCGCGCTCGGTGTGCGCCTGCCCTGAGCCGGGCGGGCTCGCGGCTGCCTGATCGGTCACCCGTTCTCGGCCCGACTACCCAAACGTCCCGGGCACGGCCTAGGGTTGCTGTGTGAACGAGCTCGATGTCGTAGGTGTCCGGGTCGAAATGCCCTCCAACCAACCGATCGTGCTCCTGCGTGAAGTGGGAGGCGACCGCTACCTCCCCATCTGGATCGGGCCCGGGGAGGCGACGGCGATCGCCTTCGCACAGCAGGGCATGGCCCCCGCACGACCGCTGACCCACGACCTGTTCAAGGACGTGCTGGAGGCCGTCGGCCAGGAGCTGACCGAAGTGCGCATCACGGATCTGCGGGAGGGTGTCTTCTATGCGGAGCTGGTGTTCGCCAGCGGCGTCGAGGTGAGCGCCCGTCCGTCCGACGCCATAGCGCTGGCGCTGCGCACCGGGACGCCGATCTACGGCAGTGACGGTGTGCTCGACGACGCGGGCATCGCGATCCCGGACGAGCAGGAGGACGAGGTGGAGAAGTTCCGCGAGTTCCTCGACCAGATCTCGCCCGAGGACTTCGGCACCAACAGCCAGTGAGTCGGCGGGACCGGCGGCCGGCGAGGAAATGCTGGCATTTGCCACCGGCGTGTGAGAGCGTCCTGCGGCTCTCCGCGAGCGCATTCGGCTAGCCTTTCCCCGCGGTGGGACACGGGAAACCACTCCTTGGGTGATTATCACTCGGCGTGCCGAGTGTGGCGATCGTTGACGCACCCCTGGTGACTGCCTACCGTCGAGAAGGCAGGTCAAGGACGGAGGTCGGCGTGAGAAGCAGCGGCGACGGTACGGCTGGGGGTGCCCCGGAACGCAGTTTCGGGGACAGAGGTCCGTACCCGCTTCACGGCAGTGCGGCCGATCGCATTCCGCAGCGGCCGGCGGCAGTGCCGAGCAGCGGAGGGGCGACGTCCATGGCGTCCGAGGAGATCGGCTACCGAGGCCCTACGGCCTGTGCGGCGGCCGGCATCACCTATCGGCAACTGGACTACTGGGCGCGCACCGGGCTCGTCGAGCCCAGTGTGCGGCCCGCACACGGGTCGGGGACACAGCGGCTCTACAGCTTCCGGGACGTTGTCGTCCTCAAGATCGTCAAGCGGTTCCTCGACACGGGTGTGTCGCTGCAGAACATCCGCAGCGCCGTTCTGCACCTGAGGGAGTGCGGCTTCCGCGATCTGGAGCGCATGACGCTGATGAGCGACGGCGCCACGGTCTACGAGTGCACCTCGCCGGACGAGGTCCACGCGCTGCTCCAGGGCGGCCAGGGCGTCTTCGGGATCGCCGTGGGGGTCGTGTGGCGGGATGTCGAGAGCGCGCTGTCGCAGTTGCACGGGGAGCGCGTCGACACCGGTGAGACGCTCGTCGGGTCCAACCCCGCGGACGAGCTGGCCAGGCGGCGCAACCGGGCCGTCTGAGGGCCCCCAGCGGGAGCCGTAGCGGGGCATTGTCAGTGGCGTAGGGCAGCATCGGAGATGTGAGAACCGCGCCCACGATCCTGCATCTCGACATGGATGCCTTCTTCGCCTCGGCGGAGCAGGCGTCCAAGCCGAGTCTGCGCGGGAAGGCCGTGGTCGTGGGCGGGCTCGGACCGCGCGGGGTGGTGGCCACCGCGTCGTACGAGGCCCGGGTCTTCGGGGTGAACTCGGCGATGCCCATGGCCCAGGCGCGCCGACTCGCTCCGAACGCGGCGTATCTCGTGCCGCGCTTCGGGTTCTACCGGTCGATCAGCGAGCAGGTGATGGGGCTGCTGCGCGAGCTGTCGCCGCTGGTGGAGCCGCTGAGCCTGGACGAGGCGTTCGTGGACCTGGAGGCCGGGGGAGCGGCCTGGGACGCCGAGTCCGCACAGGTGACCGGGGAGCGGCTGCGGGCCGACATACGTGCGGTCACGGGGCTCACGGGGTCGGTGGGTCTCGCCGCCTCCAAGATGCTCGCGAAGATCGCGTCCGAGCGGGCCAAGCCGGACGGGCTCGTGCTGATCGAGCCGGGGACCGAGCGGGCGCTGCTCGGGCCGTTGTCGGTGCGCACGCTTCCGGGGGTCGGACCGGCGACGGGTGATCATCTGCGACGGGCCGGGATCACCACGGTCGACGAGATCGCCGAGGCGGGCGAGGACGAGCTCGTACGGCTGGTGGGCAAGGCGCACGGGCACGGGCTGTACGCGATGGCGCTGGCGCACGACGAGCGGCCCGTGGTGGCCGAGCGGGAGACCAAGTCGGTGTCGGTCGAGGACACGTACGACGTGGACATCCATGACCGGATCAGGGTGGGCCTGGAGGTGCAGCGGCTGGCGGACCGGTGCGTGCGGCGGCTGCGGACGGCCGGGTTGTCGGGGCGGACCATCGTGCTCAAGGTGCGGCGGTACGACTTCTCGACGCTGACCCGGTCCGAGACGCTCCGTGGGCCCACCGACGATCCGGGGGTGGTGCGGGAGGCCGCGGCCCGGCTGCTGGACTCCGTGGACACCACGGGCGGGGTACGGCTGCTCGGGGTGGGTGTCTCCGGGCTCGCCGACTACACGCAGGAGGACCTGTTCGCGCAGGCGGCGGGGGAGCGGGCCGATCTTCTTGAGGAGGAGCACACCGAGGAGGAGGGGGGAGAGGAGCCGACGGCGCCCGCGGAGCGGCGTTGGGCCTCGGGGCACGATGTGCGTCATGCCGGGTTCGGGCACGGG
>NZ_JAENRY010000276.1 GCF_016612545.1 Streptomyces sp. MBT65
ATCCCCACCCACATCCCAAGCCGCGCCACCCCCGGCAGCCGAGCGCGGACATCCCGGACGTGGTCAGGTCGGTACCCAAGAACACGTCGGACGTCTGCGCCCTGGGCAGGAAGTACGGCGGCTGGCAGAAGGACAGCCCGCAGTCGATCATCTGCGGTCAGACATACGGCCGTTGACGTCGCGGAAACCCTAGGGCCGTTGTCTCGGCGGCCCCCAGGTGCCGTCTCCCGCCGTGCCCTCCTCGGTGTCGAGCCGCAGCTCCAGCCGGCCGATCGCGGCCCGCACGCCGTTGCCGTAGCCGTCGTCGGCGAGGACCGCGCAGGCGCCCCGGGCGCGGTCGAGGTGGGTGCGGGCGGCGTCGGAGCGGCCGAGCTTCACATAGTCGGCGGCGAGATTGAGGTGCAGGGAGGGGTAGAAGGCGCGCACCGCGCTCGCCCCCTCCCGGGCGGTGTCCCCCGCGTCCCGCCCGTCCGTCAGCTCGTCCGCCGCCGACAACGCCCGCAGATCCCAGGCGAGTTCATCGGTCGGGTCGTCCTGGGTATCGGCCAGGTAGTGGGCCAGGGTGCAGCGGTGCAGCGGGTCGCCGTCCTCGCCGAGCTCGACCCACAGGCCCAGCAGCCGGTCCCGGGCCTCCTCGCGGTCGCCGCCGTGGTGCAGCATGACGATCTGTCCGATCCGCGTCAGCAGAGCGTCCGGCGCCGCCTGCTCCTGTCGCTCCGTCACAGCGTCCTCCACACCTCAGCTGGTCCAGCTGTCCGTGTCGACGCTAACCGGAGGCACTGACAATCCCCGTCAGGCGGCCCCGCACCGGCCCCGGTGAGGTCAGCCCAGGTTCGGGATGCGCCAGTCGATCGCGGTGTGGCCCTGCTGGGCGACGGCCTCGTCGATCTGGGTGAACGGGCGGGAGCCGAAGAACTTCTTGGCCGACAGCGGGGAGGGGTGCGCGCCCTTGACCACCACGTGGCGCTCCTCGTCGATCAGGGGGAGCTTCTTCTGCGCGTAGTTGCCCCACAGGACGAAGACCGCCGGGTCCGGACGGTCGGCCACCGCGCGGATCACCGCGTCCGTGAACTTCTCCCAGCCCCTGCCCTTGTGGGAGTTGGCCTCGCCGGAGCGGACCGTGAGCACCGCGTTGAGCAGCAGGACGCCCTGCTGGGCCCACGGCATCAGATAGCCGTTGTCCGGGACCGGGAGGTCCAGCTCCTCCTTCATCTCCTTGTAGATGTTCCGCAGGGAGGGCGGGGTCTTCACGCCGGGACGGACCGAGAAGCACAGGCCGTGGCCCTGGCCCTCGCCGTGGTACGGGTCCTGACCGAGAATCAGCACCTTCACCTGGTCGTACGGCGTCGCCTCCAGGGCGGCGAAGACCTCCTCGCGCGGCGGGAAGACCGGTCCGTTCGCCCGCTCCTCCTCGACGAACTCGGTCAGCTCCTTGAAGTAGGGCTGCTGAAGCTCGTCGCCCAGGACCCCGCGCCAGGACTCGGGGAGCATGGAGATGTCGGTCACGTCAACTTCCTTACCGTGTGCGGCGACTGCGATGCGGAGCGAGCGCGGAGTGCGGCCGCTTCCATGTCCCAGAACCTACAGGCGACCACTGACAACGGCCGCCCCGAGCCGCCTCACCAGCTGGTCTTGCGGTACAGCTGCCACATCATCATGATCGTCGACGGGTCGAGGGACTGTTCCCCGCCGGAGACGTCGTCGCTCGCGGCCACGTACTGCCGGCCCTGCCACAGCGGCAGCAGCCGCGCGTCGTCCACCAGGATCTGCTGGGCGTCCTCGAACTCCTTGACCACGTCGGCCCGGTCGCTCTCGCGGCGGGACTCCGGCAGCAGCACGTCGGTGATCCTGGTCGACAGGTAGGGCGTACCGAGGGCGTTCTGCTGCCCCACGAAGGGCGCGATGAAGTTCTCGGCGTCGGGGAAGTCCGGGAACCAGCCGCGCCCGAACACCGGGTACTCGCCCTTCTGGTAGCCCGTCACATAGGTCTTCCAGGGGCGGCTCCTCAAGGTGATCGTGAAGAGCCCGGAGTCGTCCAACTGCCGCTTGAGTTCCTTGAACTCGAGGGCGGTCTCGGAGCCGTAGCGATCGCTCGTGTACCAGAGGGTGAGGGGGACGCGCTCGGTGATGCCCGCTGTGGTGAGGATCTTGCGTGCCTTGGGGACGCTGGGGTCGCCGAAGTCGTCGAAGAAGGCGGTGGTGTGGCCGGTGAGGCCCTTCGGGACCATCGAATAGAGCGGGTCCACGGTGTCGCGGTAGATCTTGTGGGTGATCGCCCCGCGGTCGACCACCTGGGCGACGGCCTTGCGGACGGCGAGGTTCCCGGCCCACTTGTCCTTGGGGTTGAACACCAGGTAGTTGATGTCGGTGCCGGAACCGTCGACCAGTTGCAGGCTCTTGGAGGCGCGGCCCTGGAGGGCGATGATGTCGTCGGCGGCGAGGCCCCGGTAGGTGACGTCGATCTTCCCGTCCCGCAGGGCCTTGACCATGGTGCCGGAGTCCTGGAAGTAGCGGATCGTGACCGCGCTGTTCCGGCGGTCGGCGAAGCCCTTGTAGCGGTCGTTGCGGACGAGTTGGGCCTGCTTGCCGTCGTCGTACGACTTCAGGGTGTACGGCCCGGAGCCGTAGACCTTGCCGTCCTTGCGCAGTGAGTGCGCGGGGTAGTCGTCGGGGTCGACGATCGACATGGCCGGGGTGGCGAGGACGAACGGGAAGGTGGCGTCGGGCTTGTTGAGGTGGAAGACGACCTCGCGGTCGCCGGTCACCTGTACCCGGTCGAGGCTGCCGAGCAGGCCCGCCGGACCGCTCGACACGTTGATCTGCCGGATGCGGTCGATGGAGTGCTTGACGGCCTGGGCGTCGAGGGTGTCTCCGTCGGCGAACTTCATGCCCGCGCGGAGTTCGCAGCGGTACGTCGTGTTCGAACTGTCCGTGAAATCACAGCTCTTGGCCGCGTCCGGCTCGGGCGTGGTCGCGCCGGAGGGATAGGCGAGGAGGGTCTGGTAGATGTTGCGGAACAGCTCCCAGGAGCCGTCCCAGGAAGCGGCCGGATCGAGGGTGCTGGGGGCGCTGGTGGTCCCGACGACGATGGCACCCCGGTCGTCGGGATTCCCGTCCGAGAACACACCGCATCCGGCCACCAGGGATATCGACGCGATCGCCGCGCCTGTCCGCAGGCCTCGGTTCCGGTTGAACACACGCACGCTCCTCGATCCGCCGTACCAAGGGTCGGCAGACCGTACCGCAGTTCTCCGGCCCGGAAAGGCGGTTCGGGAGGGGCTGTTGAGCAGCGTTTTTATGACGACGTTGTCATTCCGCCGTGCGCGTTCTATGTCCTGACACGGGCGCCGATTCCGTCAAGGGAACAGCAAAGGGATCGGCGCCCGGGCGGATCGGTCAGCCGACTCCGGCGTTCAGGAGGATGCCTCCGTCGACGACGAGGGTCTGGCCGGTGATCCAGTCGGACTGGTCCGACGTCAGGAACGCGGCGGTGCCGCCGATGTCGGACGGCACACCGAGCCGGGCCAGCGGGTAGGAGGCGGCGGCCTCCGCCTCGCGGCCCTCGTACAGGGCGGCGGCGAACTTGGTCTTCACGACCGCCGGGGCGATGGAGTTGACCCGTACGCCGGGCGCGAACTCGTGCGCCAGCTGGAGCGTGAGGTTGATCATCGCGGCCTTGCTGACGCCGTACGCGCCGATGAACGGCGAGGCGGAGACGCCGGCGAGGGAGGCGATGTTGACGATGGCGCCGCCGTTGTCCTTCTGCCAGGCGTGCCAGGTCTTCTGGGCGAAGCCGAGCGCCGAGATGACGTTGGTCTCGAAGACCTTGCGGGCGACGTTGAGGTCGAGGTCGGCGATCGGGCCGAACACCGGGTTCGTACCGGCGTTGTTGACCAGGAAGTCGATCCGGCCGAAGGCCTCCATCGTGCGCTCGACGACGACGGTCTGGTGGGCCTCGTCGTGGGCCTTGCCGGCGACGCCGATGACGCGCTCGGCGCCGAGGGCCTCGACGGCCTCCTTGAGGGCGTCCTCGCTGCGGCCGGTGATGCAGACCCGGTCGCCGCGGGCGAGCAGCGCCTCGGCGACGCCGTAGCCGATGCCGCGGCTGGCGCCGGTGATGACGGCGACCTTGCCGGAGAGTTCAGGCAGTTCAGACTGTTCAGTCATTTTTCGCGTGTCCCGTGTCCCGTGTTCCGGTGTTCCCTAGTTGAGCGGTCCGCCAGCGACGTACAGCACCTGGCCGGAGACGAAACCGGCCGCCTCGTTGGTGAAGAAGGCGACGGCGTTGGCGATGTCGTCGGGCTCGCCGACGCGCTGCACCGGGATCTGGGTCGCGGCCGCGGCCTTGAAGTCGTCGAAGCCCATGCCGACGCGGGCGGCGGTGGCGGCGGTCATGTCGGTGGCGATGAAGCCGGGGGCGACGGCGTTGGCCGTGATGCCGAACTTGCCGAGCTCGATGGCGAGGGTCTTGGTGAAGCCCTGGAGACCGGCCTTGGCGGCGGAGTAGTTGGCCTGGCCGCGGTTGCCGAGGGCGGAGGACGAGGAGAGGTTCACGATCCGGCCGAAGCCCGCGTCGACCATGTGCTTCTGCACGGCCTTGGTCATCAGGAACGAGCCGCGCAGATGCACGCCCAGGACGGTGTCCCAGTCGGCGACGCTCATCTTGAAGAGCAGGTTGTCGCGGAGCACGCCCGCGTTGTTGACGAGGATCGTCGGCGCGCCCAGCTCCGCGACGATCCGCGTGATCGCGGCCTCGACCTGCGCCTCGTCGGAGACGTCGGCGCCGACCGCGAGGGCCTTGCCGCCGGCCGCGGTGATCTTCTCCACGGTGTCCTTGCAGGCGGCCTCGTCGAGGTCGATCACGGCGACCGCACGGCCCTCGGCCGCGAGGCGTACGGCGGTGGCGGCGCCGATGCCCCGCGCCCCGCCGGTGACGATCGCGACCCGCTGCTCAGTGGTGGACATTCCTGGTTCTCCTCGCCCTTGAGAGACTCTCGCCCTTGAAACCGCGGCCCGTCGGTGAGCGACCGCTTAGTACCTTCGGCAGACGTGACGCTAGAAGCCCTGGCACTCGGTGTCAACGTGCGCGCGGCCAGGTGTGATCCATTACCTCACCAGCAGGTCCAGCAGGCGCTCCGCCTCGGCCGTCGGATCGAGGGTGAGACCGGTGTGCACGGGCCCCGGCTGCACCACCGTGGACCGCGGCGCGATGAGCCACCGGAACCGCCGCCCGGCATCGTCCAGCGCCGCCTGCCCGGCCGCGTCCCCACCCGCGCACACCCCTTCTACGGCGCCCAGCGCGGCCCTGATTCCGGCCACGTCGGCGTCCGGGTCGAGGGCGAGCAGCCTCGTCTCGTCCAGATGGGTGCGGGCGCCGACGTAGGACCGGGCACGGCAGTAGACGAGCACTCCGGCGTTGATGCACTCGCCGCGCTCGACACGCGGTACGACCCTCAGGAGGGCGTACTCGAAGACGTCCCGGGTGTTCGCCTCGCTCGGGCGGATGATGTGGCGCTCGGTCACTGGAGTCCCTTGATGCGTTCGTGGAGGGAGGGCACGCGCGCGAGGAGGGGTGCCACGTACGCCTCACGGAGGAGGTCCGGGGTGTCGAAGCCGGGCTCGCCGGTCAGCCAGACGTCCGGGATCTCGGCGGTGACCTCGGCGAGGAGTTCCTCGGTGACCTGGGGAGCGAGTTCGGCGGCCGCCCGGGCGACGTCCGGCGTGAAGCGGGCGAGGGCGTGGTCGGCGGCGTCGTAGGGGCGGGCCGCGGAGGTCTGGGCGCCGGGCCAGTTGTGGTGCCAGATCATGGTGGCGCCGTGGTCGATGAGCCACAGGTCGCCGTGCCACATCAGCAGGTTGGGGTTGCGCCAGGAGCGGTCGACGTTGTTGACCAGCGCGTCGAACCAGACGATCCGGCCGGCCTCCTCGGGGCTCACCGTGAACGCGAGCGGGTCGAAGCCGAGCGCGCCGGACAGGAAGTCCATGCCGAGGTTGGAGCCGCCGCTGGACTTCAGGAGTTCCTGGACCTGCTGGTCGGGTTCGCCGAGGCCGAGCACGGGGTCGAGGTCGAGGGTCACCAGCCGGGGCACCCTGAAGCCCAGTCGACGGGCCAGCTCCCCCACCACCACCTCGGCGACGAGCGTCTTGCGGCCCTGCCCCGCGCCGCTGAACTTCATGACGTACGTCCCGAGGTCGTCCCCCTCGACGAGTCCCGGCAGTGAGCCGCCCTCCCGCAGGGGTGTGATGTAGCGGGTCGCGATGACTTCCTTCATGAAGTGAGCATAGTGATCGAATGTGGTCACCTGCCGAGACGAGTCCGGTGCTCCGTGACGGGAGTGCGGCGAGGACGAGCCCCGCCGCGCTCCCGTCACAAGAGCGTCCCGACCGCGCCTAGTTGGTGGTGAGCGCCGCCAACTCCCGGTCCACGGCGTCCTGGTGGGCCTTGGCGTCCTCCCGGGCCTTCCTCGGGCTCCAGCGGCCGGCCATCACGAACACGAAGGGCAGGAACAGGACCTGTCCGCCCACGCAGATCCACCACCAGGTGCGCCACTCGCCGGGACCGTCCTTGACGGCCTTCTGCACCTTCGGCCCGTACTCGTTGAGCACCTTGAGCTGCGGCTGCGCCTTCTGTACGACGGCCAGGTCGGCGGCGCCGACCTCCTTGACCGCCTGGGCGGCCAGGGCGGGGGGTGTCGTGGTCGGCGTGTACTTGCCCAGTTCGGCGAAGAGTTGGGGGTGGGCGCCGACGATGGCCAGCGCCGGGGCGGCCTGCTTCTGGGCCACCGCGACCTCGGCGCCGTGTTCGACGAGCGGGGTGACGGAGGTGACGAGCACCGGGATGAAGGCCGCCGACACGGCGACCACGATCCGTACCGTCCAGCCCCAGACGGCGAGACCCGCGGCGGTCGCGGCCGGATTGCGCTTCTCCACCGTCTCGGTGAAGCTCGCCATCCACGGCGCGTAGGCGACCCCGCTGAACACGCCGATCGCGACGAACAGCCAGGCGAAGGTGTAGTAGCCGGTGCTCGCGTGGGTGGCCAGGGAGGCGAAGAGCGCGGTCGCGACGATGGCGCCGATCCCGCCGACGATCATGAAGGGCTTGCGCACCAGCAGCCGGTCCGAGAGCAGGCCGGCCACGATCAGCGCGAGGGCGTTCGCGGCCCAGTACCAGTTGGCGAGGCCGTTGGTGCGCTGCTCGGTGTAGCCGAAGGTGGTCGAGAAGTAGACGACGAAGTTGCCGACGGCGGAGTAGTAGAGCAGCAGGAAGACCGCGATCGCGAAGGCGGAGCCGAGGATGTCCAGGCGCAGCATCTGCCGCCACTCGCCGCGTCGTAGCGCCTCCGTGTCCAGGCCCTTGGCGCGGGCCTCGACCAGGGCCCGGTCGCGCAGGCTCACCATGATCTGGTCGCGCAGCCCCGGGGACAGCTCGCGCAGGGCGAACAGGGTGACGACGAACACGACCAGTCCGGCCGCCCCGGAGTAGCGCAGCTCGTCCTGCCAGGAGGCGGAGTCGAGCGTGTTGCTGGTCACCGAGGTGACGACCAGGCTGCCGATGACCGGGCCCATGGTCCAGTAGCCCATCGCGGTGGCGCGGCCGAGCTGCGGTGAGAAGTCCCGTATCAGCGCCGGGGTGGCGACCAGCACGATGCCCTCGACGAAGCTCACGACGGCGAACAGCACCAAGTAGGTCGTCTTGTCACCGGCGTTGGGCAGGCCGAAGAAGACCAGGAGCGCGGCGATGAGCAGTCCGTAGACCACGAGGTTCGCGCGTCCCCAGCGGTCGGCCAGGCCGGCCACGAGGGAGGCGAAGGCGCCGACCGCGTTGCCGACGACCGAGACCCAGACGAAGTAGCGGTATGTCATGTCGAAGTGCGTGATGATCGACGTCGCCACCGCGTACTGGATGTAGAGCATGTAGTAGAGCACGACGGTCGTGACCACCACGATCGCCAGGTACGACATGCGCCGTCCGGTGGCCGGATACGCCGCCAGGTCGCGGCGGTAGAGCCGCGTGACCGAGCCGCGTACGCCGGCGCCGGGCGCGTCGGCACCGGAGCCTCGTGTGTCGAGAGGTGCGGAGGCGGAGGGCATACGACTCCCTTTGGAACGGCCGGGGACGAAGGAAGCGGCGGGAGGTGGGGGCTCCATCCGTTCGGCGGAGGCTAGTACCGACTAGTCGGTACGGCTAGATGCGCGGCATGACTTCCTTGTGCATCTGCACATCTCGCCGGTGCCTGGTCAGGGCTTATGCATGGCCGACAGCGGAACGACAGGGACGTTTTACGTCTACCTGATCTCGATCAGGCCAAGCTCTCGACACCGTCTGAACGACGGTCACCCGCACCCCGTACCCCTTTGCAGACCCACACATGCTTTCCATGGAAGGAACGTCAGCATGACCAGCGAATCGATCGAACCCGTTAAAGCGCCGTCCCGCCGCGCCGCGTTGGCGACGGTCGGCGCGGCGGGACTCGCCGTCGCGCTGACCGCGTGCTCGTCCAGCGACGACTCCTCGTCGGACACCTCGAGCTCCACCAGCACGGCCGGTTCGACCACCGCCCAGGGTGACGCGGGCGGCACCGAGCTGGCGAAGACCACCGACATCCCCGAGGGCGGCGGCAAGATCTTCGCCAGCCAGGGCGTGGTCGTCACCCAGCCGACGGCGGGCACCTACAAGGCGTTCTCGTCGAAGTGCACCCACCAGGGCTGCGCGGTGAGCAGCATCAGCAACGGCGTCATCGTGTGCCCGTGCCATCAGAGCGAGTTCTCCGTCACGGACGGCAGCGTGAAGAAGGGTCCCGCGACCCAGGCGCTGCCCGCCGAGCAGATCACCGTCTCCGGGACCTCCATCACGCTGGCCTGACGGTCAGCCTCGGCGCGGTCGTTTCAGACAGCCCAGCACCTCGTCCGTGGTCGCGACCGTAGCGACCAATGCGAGGGTGTTGCGGATCATCGCGGGGGTGTAGTCAGCGGGCACCCCCGCGATGGCGTCTTTGGGGACGACGACGGTGTAGCCGCGGTTGACGGCGTCGAACACCGTGTTGGGGATGGCCACGTTGGCCGAGACGCCGGTGACGATCAGGGTGCGGCAGCCCAAGTTCCTTAGCAGCGCGTCGACTTCGGTGCCGTGGATCGGCGACAGACCGTGCAGCCGTCGTACGACGAAGTCCTCGTCGGCGACCTCGATCGGGGGTGCCACGCGTACCGCCGTGGTGCCCGACAACTGCTGCACGGGGAGGCGTTCGGCTGCGCGGAACAGGCGGGCGTTGCGGTTGGCGCCGCGGCCGTCCGGGCGGCGTTCGGCGATCGCGTGGATCACCTGCACCCCGCTCTCGTGTGCGGCGGCGACCAGTCGGGCCACGTTCGCGAGCGCGCCCGACGAGCGTGCCGCGAGGGCGAGTTCGGGCAGCGCGCTGTCCGGGCCGACCACGCCCTGTTGACATTCGACGGTGAGCAGGGCAGTGCTCACCGTGTCGAGGATCTCACTGAGTTGTGCGTGCGACGGCATGGCTCTCCCTTGTCGTCGACGGCCGGGGCGGGCGACAGTAACGAGCATCGCGTGCGTATGGAAGACGGCCGACGACCGTCCGGCCAATTTCCTGACCCACCGTCAGAAGCGGCCGCCCGCCGCTCGCGCCGTAGCCGAAGGGGATCGCATGACCGCCACTCAGCGTCGAGGCCGGAAGATCATGATGACACCCGAGGAACTGGACGAGTTCCTCGCCACCGAGCGCACCTGCCGGGTCGCGAGCGTCTCCGCGGACGGGGCCCCGCATGTCAGCCCGCTCTGGTTCGCCTGGGACGGCACCTCGCTGTGGCTGTACTCGATCACGCGCAGCAAGCGCTGGGCCGACCTGCGCCGCGATCCGCGCGTCGCGGTGGTGGTCGACGGCGGGCACGCCTACGACGAGCTGCGGGGCGTCGAGCTGTCCGGAACCGTCGAGTTCGTGGGCGAGGCACCGCGCACGGGCGAGCCGCACCCCGAACTCGTCGCCGTGGAGAAGCTGTTCGCACAGAAGAACTTCGGCCTGGACGCGATGCCGTACGACGGCCGACACGCGTGGGTACGACTGACACCGGACACACTGACGTCCTGGGACTTCCGCAAGTTGGCGGCGCTGTAGGGAAGTTGCTCTCCCCGAGGGGCTTTCAGGCGACCGTCTCCGCCGCCGTCTGCAAGGCCTTGACCGCCGCGCGGATGGAGGGGCGGCGGTCGGCGTCCGCGCGCCAGACTACGTAGACGTGGCGGCGGACGCGCTGTTTCAGGGGGACGGTGACGACTCCGGCGGGCATCGGGTTGCGGCCTAGCCGGGGTACGACGCACACGCCCAAGGCGGCGGCTACCAGGCCCAGTTGGGTGTGTGTCTCGGCGGCGCGGTGGCCGATGATCGGTTCGATGCTCCGGGAGCGCAGGGTGAACATCAGCCACTCGTGGCAGAACTCGCCCTCGGCCCAGGTGATCCACTCGTCGTCGGCGAACTCCCCGAGGTCCACCTCCTCGCGCCCGGCCAGCCGATGACCGGCCGGCATCGCCACATCGGCGGGGTCGTCCAGGATCGGCGCCTTCACCAGGCCGTCCGGCAGCGGCATCGGCTTGTTGTACCAGTCGAGGACGACGGCGAGATCGAGATCGCCGCGCACGACGCCCGCGATGCCCCGCTCCGGCTCCTGCTCCGTGGAGCGGACCCGGAGGGCGGGGTGCTGGGCGCGGAGGGCGGCGAGCGCGGTGGGGAACAGGCCGCGTGCGGCGGTGGGAAACGCCGAGAGCCTCAACTCGCCAACGACCTGCCCCCGTTGGGCCTCCAGGTCGGCCTGGGCCAGCTCCACCTGGGACAGGATGCGCCCGGCGTGCTCCGCGAGCAGTCGGCCGGCGTCGGTGAGCCGCACCCCCCGCCCGTTCTTCGCGAGGAGCTGCTGGCCCACCTCCCGCTCCAGCTTGGACATCTGCTGCGACACGGCCGAGGCGCTGCATGTGACGACCTCGGCCGTGTCGCAGCAGATGT
>NZ_JAENRY010000277.1 GCF_016612545.1 Streptomyces sp. MBT65
CACTCCCCCGAATCCGACCCCGACGACAGGCACCCCACCCGATCCCGCTCCCCCCTCGTCATCGCCTCCGTCGCCGCCGCCGTGCTGCTCGTCGGAGGTGGTGGGGCGTATCTCGCGTCGTCCTCGTCGTCGTCCGGAGGTTCAGGGGACGGGACGGGGTCTACGGCCTCCGGTGCGGACGGGACTCCGCCGCCGCTAGCGCTCGACGGGTACTCCGCGGGCGGCACCGGTGGGATCGCGGTCGGGGAGCCGAATCCGTACGGTCAGACGTACCGCGCGGCGGGCACGCTGCCCGGTGGGCCGAAGTCCGCCGCCGTCTACTCTCCCGAGGGTTCGGTCACCAAGGACGATGTCGCCCGGCTCGCGAGGGCCCTCGGTGTCGTGGGGACACCGGTCGCCGAGGGGGTGTACTGGAAGGTGGGCGGCCAGGACGCGAGCGGTCCGAGTCTGCAGGTGAACAAGGCGGCGCCGGGCATGTGGACGTTCAGCCGCTACGCCCCCGGCACCGACAGCTGCACCGGCGGCACCGCCAAGTGCACGCACGATCCCGGCACTTCGACCACCACCCCGGTGAGCGCGGCCGTGGCCAAGAAGGCCGCCGCCCCGATCCTCAAGGCCGTCGGCCAGGACGACGCGAAGGTCGACGCGAGCCAACTCATGGGCGCGCAGCGGATGGTGAACGCCGAGCCGGTGATCGACGGGCTGCCCACACAGGGGTGGACCACCGGGCTCACCGTCAGCGCCCAGGGTGAAGTGGTCGGCGGGAGCGGACAGTTGGCGGAGCCCGTGAAGGGTGACGTCTATCCCGTACTGAGCGCGGACAAGACGCTGGGCCTGATGAACGCGGCGCCGAAGACCGATCACCGTATGGGCATCGGCGGCTGCGCCAGTCCCGTACCGCTCAAGGACCGGCTGGAGGCGCCCTGCGGACAGGCCACCGACGCCGCCTCGGCCTCCGCGACGCCCACACAGGCCGCGGCCACCGTCGAGGACGCGGTGTTCGGGCTCGCCGTGCACTCCGTGAGCGGGCGGCAGACTCTGGTGCCGTCGTGGCTGTTCGAGGTGCGCGGGTCGAGCGGGCAGGACAACTACACCGTGACGTATCCGGCGATCGACCCGACGTATCTGGCCTCGGCCGACACGCCCACTCCTACGGCGAGTTCGACGTCCACCGCGGCGCCGCACGACGTCAAGGCGGACGGTTACAAGGCCGACGGGAAGGGTCTCACCGTGGCCTTCACCGGCGGGGTGTGCGACGACTACAAGGTGTCGGCCGTGGAGAGTTCGGACAAGGTGACGGTCACGGTGACCGCCACGCCCTGGCCGGACAAGGTCTGCATCCTGATCGCCAAGATGTACCACCAGACCGTGCAGTTGAAGGCGCCGCTCGGTGACCGGGCGGTCGTGGGGCCGGACGGCACGAAGATCCCCGTGGAGCAGAAGGTGGAGGTGGGGGCAGGACCCTCACTGGCCCGCTGAGCGTCGTACGGGGACCGAACCAGCCCTCGCGGGCACCGGAAAAGCCCGAAGGCGGCGACCCTGTCGGAGGGGGCCGCCGCCTTCGCCTTGCTCAACCGCCTTGCGGGGTTGCTCAACCGCCGTGCGGGGTTTAGCTGAACGAGTCGCCGCAGGCGCAGGAGCCCGTCGCGTTCGGGTTGTCGATGGTGAAGCCCTGCTTCTCGATGGTGTCGACGAAGTCGATGGAGGCGCCGCCCAGGTACGGGGCGCTCATCCGGTCGGTGACGACCTTGACGCCGCCGAAGTCCTTGACGACATCGCCGTCGAGGGAGCGCTCGTCGAAGAAGAGCTGGTAACGCAGGCCGGAGCAGCCGCCGGGCTGGACGGCGACACGCAGGGCCAGATCCTCACGGCCTTCCTGGTCGAGCAGGGCCTTGACCTTCGCCGCGGCGGCGTCGGACAGAAGGATGCCGTCGGTGACGGTGCTGGTCTCGTCCGATACGGACATCTACATCTCTCCCGGGTTGTACGGAGACTGCTTGCCGACATTTCAACCGGCGTGACCGCGGATTCATTCCGGGCCGGGTGGCGTTCTTTTCGCCTGTATCTCTTCTGCTCTCCCATCCATGCTCGCACACCCCCGCAAGGCCCCTCGCCGGGCGCGTATCGAGCGACCGCCGGGATTGATGTCACATCGACGCTATGGGCATCGTCAAACTGACGTGAAGCAGTTATGATAGATAACGTCAATTCGACGAAAAGGCTTGTCTGTCAGAACAGAAAGGGTGCGTGTCGTGACCACCGCCCAGACCCAGGAGCTCGACGTTCAGCCGACGCCCCTCGCCCTGCTGCTGCTCGGCCGTGAGGCCGACCCGAGGAGCGAGCGCGGTGTCGAATGCCCCGGCGACCTGCCCTCGCCGTCCGACCCGGACCTGGTCGAGCGGGCCCGCGCCGCCAAGGAGAAGCTCGGCGACAAGGTCTTCGTGCTCGGCCACCACTACCAGCGCGACGAGGTCATCCAGTTCGCCGATGTCA
Organism: Streptomyces sp. MBT65; assembly: GCF_016612545.1. GTDB lineage: Bacteria > Actinomycetota > Actinomycetes > Streptomycetales > Streptomycetaceae > Streptomyces. The sequence continues at coordinate 2,494 of NZ_JAENRY010000277.1, forward strand.
CGGGCGACTCCTTCAAGCTGGCCCGGGACGCGGCCGCGCGCCCGGAGGCCGAGTACATCGTGTTCTGCGGTGTGCACTTCATGGCGGAGTCCGCGGACATCCTGACCGGCGACGAGCAGAAGGTCGTCCTGCCGGACCTCGCGGCCGGCTGCTCGATGGCCGACATGGCCACCGCCGAGCAGGTCGCCGAGTGCTGGGACGTGCTGACCGACGCCGGCATAGCCGAGCGGGTCGTGCCGGTGTCGTACATGAACTCGTCCGCCGACATCAAGGCGTTCACGGGCAAGCACGGCGGCACGATCTGCACCTCCTCGAACGCCGAGCGGGCCCTTGAGTGGGCCTTCGAGCAGGGCGAGCAGGTGCTGTTCCTGCCCGACCAGCACCTCGGGCGCAACACGGCCGTCCGCGACCTGGGCATGAGCCTGGAGGACTGCGTCCTCTACAACCCGCACAAGCCCAACGGGGGCCTCACCGTTGAGCAGTTGAGGGCCGCCAAGATGATCCTGTGGCGCGGGCACTGCTCGGTGCACGGCCGCTTCTCGCTGGAGTCGGTGGAGGACGTACGGGCCCGGATCCCGGGTGTCAACGTCCTCGTGCACCCCGAGTGCAAGAACGAGGTCGTGAGCGCGGCGGACTACGTCGGCTCAACCGAGTACATCATCAAGGCACTTGAGGCGGCCCCGGCCGGTTCCAAGTGGGCCATCGGCACCGAGCTGAATCTCGTACGACGGCTCGCGAACCGTTTCGCGCCCGAGGGCAAGGAGATCGTCTTCCTCGACAAGACGGTCTGCTTCTGCTCGACGATGAACCGCATCGACCTCCCCCACCTGGTCTGGACCCTGGAGTCCCTCGCCGAGGGCAACCTGGTCAACCGCATCGAGGTGGACAAGGAGACGGAGGCGTTCGCCAAGCTCGCGCTGGAGCGGATGCTGGCGCTGCCGTAGCCGTACCGGGCTACTCCACCCGCGGCCGGACCAGGCCCGACTCGTAGGCGATGACGACGAGTTGGGCCCGGTCGCGGGCGCCCAGTTTGGACATGGCGCGGTTGACGTGGGTCTTCACCGTCAGCGGGCTGACCTCCAGGCGTTCGGCGATCTCGTCGTTCGAGAAGCCGCCGGCGACCTGGACGAGGACCTCGCGTTCGCGCACGGTGAGGGCTTCGAGGCGTTCGGCGCGGGCCGGGTCGCGGTCGTCGTCCAGGTCGCCCTGGGCGAGGAAACGGGCGATCAGGCCCTTGGTGGCCACGGGAGACAGCAGGGCTTCTCCGGCTGCGGCGACCCTGATCGCGCTGAGCAATTCCTCGGGTTCCGAGCCCTTGCCGAGGAAGCCGGACGCGCCCGCGCGCAGCGACTGGACCACGTAGTCGTCGACCTCGAAGGTCGTCAGTATGACGACCCGGACATGGGCCAGCGACGGGTCGGCGCTGATCATGCGGGTGGCCGCGAGACCGTCCGTGCCGGGCATGCGGATGTCCATCAGCACGACGTCGGCCCGCTCCTCCTTCGCCAGCCGTACGGCCTGCGCACCGTCCGCAGCCTCTCCCACGACCTCCATGTCGGGCTCCGAGTCGACGAGTACGCGGAAGGCGCTGCGCAGCAGGGCCTGGTCGTCGGCGAGCAGGACACGGATCGTCGTCATACGGGGTCCCCCGAGGCGCGTGGGCGGGTCTTGACCGGCAGGATCGCATGGACGCGGAAGCCGCCTCCGTACCGGGGACCGGTGGTGAGGGTGCCGCGCAGGGCGGTGACGCGCTCGCGCATGCCGAGTAGGCCGTGGCCGCCGCCGGAGTCGGGGTCGTGGTCCTCGCCGGAGCCGTTGTCGAGGACGGTGACCTCGACGTTCGGGCCCACGCGGACGACGCTGACCTCGGCCTTCGCCTCCGTACCGGCGTGTTTCTGCACGTTGGTGAGGGCTTCCTGGATGACGCGGTAGGCGGCCAGGTCGACGGCGGCGGGGAGGGTGGTGCCGTTGTCGGCGCGGGCGACCAGGACCTGGAGGCCGGCGCTGCGGAAGGTGCCGGCGAGTTCTTCGAGGCGGTCGAGGCCCGGGGCCGGTTCGGTGGGCGCCTCGGGGTCGCCGGACTGGCGCAACAGGCCGACGGTGGCGCGGAGTTCGTTGAGCGCGGAGCGGCTGGCCTCGCGTACGTGCGCGAGGGCCTCCTTGGCCTGGTCGGGCCGCTTGTCCATGACGTGCGCGGCGACTCCGGCCTGCACGTTGACCAGGGCGATGTGGTGGGCGACCACGTCGTGCAGGTCCCGGGCGATGCGCAGCCGTTCCTCGGCGACCCTTCGGCGGGCCTCCTCCTCGCGGGTGCGCTCGGCCCGTTCGGCGCGCTCGCGGATGGCGTGCACGAATTCCTTACGGCTGCGTACGGCGTCGCCGGCGGCGGCCGCCATGCCGGTCCAGGCGAAGATGCCGAGGTTCTCCTGGGCGTACCACGGGAGGGGGCCGCCGAGCATCGCGGCGCCGGTCAGCACGGTCATCGTGAGCAGGGCGACGCGCCAGGTGGTGGAGCGGTCGGTGCTGACGGCGACGGTGAACAGGGCGACCACCGCGCACATCGCGACCGGGGCGCGGGGGTCGCTGGTCACGCTCTCGACGAGGGACGCGGTGGCCGTGACGGCGAGCACCAGCATGGGGGCGCGGCGGCGCTTGATCAGCGCGGCGGCGCCGACCACCATCAGGATCAGGCTGAGCGGATCGGGGGTGCGGATGCCCCAGCTGACGCCGTTGTCCCCGTGGGGGTCCACGAAGGATCCGGCGACCATGCAGACGAGCACCGCGCCGGCGAGGGCCACGTCCAGCGCCGAGGGGTGTGCATTCGCTTGGCAGCGGGCTCGGTCGAAAGCGCTCATCCTGGCACCGTACGGCGTCCCTCCTGGGGGCTGAGCCCCCAGACCCCCTTCGGCCCTTGAGGGGCCTCGTCCTCAAACGCCGGACGGGCTGGATGGTGCCGGCCCGCGCTGAAAGACCATGGCCGAGAAGCACATGACCGCACAACCACGACCGACCACCGCTGTCACCCCGGGATCAAGCCGTCGTCGCTCAGCAGGTCCCGGACCTCCTCCAGTGACGCGTCCGGCGACGGGAGGATGAGTTCCGACGGCTCCAGGGAGTCGTCCGGGAGGGGGTCGCCCAGTTCGCGGACCTTGGCCAGGAGAGCCTGGAGGGTCTCGCGGAAAGCCGGGCCGTCGCCGTTCTGTACTTCCGTCAGGAGTACGTCGTCCAGCTTGTTCAGCTCGGTGAGGTGGCTGTCGGCCAGCCTCACCTGCCCCTCCCCCATGATCCGTACGATCATGTCGCCCTCCTCAGGCGTGGGCCGTCACATCACGTCACTGCTTGTCGAAGCGCGGAGCGTCCTTCGGCTGCTGGGACTGCGCCTTGTCGGTGCCGCCCTCGATCGCCTGCTGCTGAGCGGACGAACCTCCGGCCAGCTCCGCCTTCATGCGCTGAAGTTCCAGCTCTACATCCGTACCACCCGACAGCCGTTCCAGCTCGGCCTGGATGTCGTCCTTGGCCATGCCGGTCGGGTCGTCCAGGGCGCCGGAGGCGAGCAGCTCGTCGATCGCGCCGGCGCGGGCCTGGAGCTGCTGGGTCTTGTCCTCGGCGCGCTGGATGGCAAGCCCGACATCGCCCATCTCCTCGGAGATGCCGCTGAAGGCCTCGCCGATCCGGGTCTGTGCCTGGGCCGCCGTGTAGGTGGCCTTGATGGTCTCCTTCTTCGTACGGAAGGCGTCCACCTTGGCCTGGAGGCGCTGGGCCGCGAGGGTGAGCTTCTCCTCCTCGCCCTGGAGCGTGGTGTGCTGCGTCTCCAGGTCCGTCACCTGCTGCTGGAGCGCGGCCCGGCGCGAGAGCGCCTCGCGGGCCAGGTCCTCACGGCCCAGCGCGAGCGCCTTGCGGCCCTGGTCCTCCAGCTTCGAGGACTGCGACTGCAACTGGTTGAGCTGGAGCTCCAGACGCTTGCGTGACGTGGCGACGTCGGCCACACCCCGGCGCACCTTCTGAAGCAGCTCCAGCTGCTTCTGGTACGAGTAATCGAGGGTTTCGCGCGGGTCCTCGGCCCGGTCAAGGGCCTTGTTCGCCTTCGCGCGGAAGATCATCCCCATACGCTTCATGACACCGCTCATGGGCTTCGCGCGCCCCCTTCTGACGGACTCCAGCTCCAGCGACTGCAACAGAACCCACAGTACGGGCCCTGCATCCATTACCGCACTGTTCGGGGACGGATGCGCTCATCCCCAAGGACGACTGCCTACGGTCCCGCTCCGGCGTAAGGAGTAGGTGTTCCCCGGGTAACGCCCCGGAGTCGACCCTGAAGTCGACCGTCTGCGACGTCCCCCTTGTCCCGTACAGACGACTGGTGTTGCCGGATCGTTCCCCACCGGACTGGGGTCCAACCCCATGGACCCCTTACCCTTGGGTTTTGTGTTCCGTAGCCGTGCCAAGGAAGAGAAGGCAGCGCCCACCGACAAGGTGTCGCTGACCGACTCCAAGCAGCCCCGAGACCCGCAGGCCCCGAAGGGTCGGCCCACGCCCAAGCGCAGTGAGTCACAGACTCAGCGCCGCAGCGTCGCCAACACCTCGATGACGCGGAAGGACGCCTCCAAGCGTCAGCGCGACGAGCGCCGTGCGCAGATGGAGCGCCAGCGCACCGCGCTGGCCACCGGCGACGAGCGGTATCTGCCGGCCCGCGACAAGGGCCCGGTCCGCAAGTTCGCGCGTGACTACGTGGACTCGCGCGTCAACATCGCCGAGTTCTTCCTGCCGCTGGCCGTGGTGATCCTCGTGCTCAGCGTGGTGCAGATGCCCGCGCTGCAGAACATCGCGCTGCTGCTGTGGCTCGTGGTGATCATCCTGATCGTGGTCGACTCCTTCTGGAGCGCGTTCCGGCTGCGCAAGCTGCTCTCCGAGCGCTTCCCGGGCCAGAGCACCAAGGGCTCGGTCCGTTACGCCCTGATGCGCTCCCTCCAGATGCGTCGACTCCGGCTGCCGAAGCCGCAGGTCAAGCGCGGAGAGCGGCCCTGAGCGCGGATTCCTTCTCCGGGGGCGCGGCGGATGCCTGGCTGAGCAGGCTGGGCGGGCTGCGGGATGTCGTACGACAGGAGCTGGTGGCCCGGCAGCTCGACGAGCAGATAGCCGGCCGGTATCCGGTCGGACAGCGGCTGCGGGTGCTCGACGTCGGGATGGGCCAGGGCACGCAGGCGCTGCGGCTGGCCCGGGCCGGGCATCAGGTGACCGGGCTCGAACAGGAGCCGAAGATGGTCGCCGCGGCCCGTGAGGCGCTGTCCGGCGAGCCCGAGGGCATCCGGGAGCGGGTGCGGATCATCGAGGGCGACGGCCGGGACACGGGCGTGCACTTCCTCCCGGGCAGTTTCGACGTCGTGCTCTGCCATGGCGTACTCATGTACGTATCCGAGCCCGACCCGCTGCTCGCGGGGCTTGCCCGGATGCTGGCGCCGGGCGGGCTGCTGTCGCTGCTCGTACGGAACGCCGACGCGCTGGCGATGCGGCCCGGACTGTCCTGGGACTGGGCGGGCGCGCTCGCCGCGTTCGACTCGACGGCGTACCGCAACCGGCTGGGCCTCGATGTGCGGGCCGACCGGCTGGACACGCTCACCGCGACGCTGGCGGGGATCGGGGCGCCGCTTCAGGCCTGGTACGGCGTGCGGGTCTTCACCGACACCGCTCCCGAAGGGGTCGAGATCCCGGCGGACGTCGAGTCGCTGCTGGCCGCCGAGGAGCGGGCCGGGCGGACGGATCCGTATCGGGCGGTGGCGGCGCTGCTGCATCTGTGCGGCGTGCGGGGCTGACGGCGCGCCCCTGACCCGGGGCCCGTTCGGGTCAGCAGTACAAGCCGGATATTCACCCCAAAGAGACACTCGGCGTATGGACTCTCCCCGTACCCGTAGCCGTGTCCTCCGGCCCGTGGCTCTCCTCGCCTCTCTCGCCTGTTCGCTCGCGTTGGTCGCCGGATGTGCCGACTCCGGGTCGTCGTCCTCGTCGTCCTCGTCGTCCTCGTCGAAGAAGGGCGCCACGACCGCCCAGGCCGCCGTGCCCATGGCCAGCGATGATCTCCAGAACGACTACCTGAAGGTGATCAAGGAGGTCCTGCCGTCGGTCGTGCAGATCCAGGCCAGCAGTGATCTGGGGTCGGGGGTCGTGTACGACGACCAGGGGCACATCGTCACCAACGCGCACGTCGTCGGGGACGAGAAGACCTTCAAGGTGACCACCGCGAACAGCGAGGACGTGCTCACCGCCCAGCTCGTGTACTCGTATCCCGCGCAGGACCTGGCCGTCGTCAAGCTGGACAAGGTGCCGGACGGGCTGAAGGCGGCGACCTTCGCCGACTCCTCCAAGGTCGAGGTGGGGCAGATCGTCCTCGCCATGGGCTCACCGCTGGGGCTGTCGTCCAGCGTGACGCAGGGCATCGTGTCGGCGACCGGACGGACCGTCAGCGAGGGCAGTACCGGGGGAGGTACGGGCGCGACCATCGCCAACATGGTGCAGACCTCGGCCGCGATCAACCCCGGCAACAGCGGGGGCGCGCTCGTCAATCTGAACGGGCAGGTCATCGGCATCCCGACCCTCGCCGCGACCGACCCCAACTTCGGGGGCGGTGCCGCGCCCGGTATCGGGTTCGCGATCCCGTCCTCGATGGTGAAGACGGTCGCCGACCAGATCGTCAAGGACGGCAAGGTCACCGACTCGGGGCGGGCCGCGCTCGGGATCACCGCCCGAACGGTCGTCGACGACAGCTACCAGGCCGCCGGGGTCGCCGTGGTCGAGGTGAAGAGCGGCGGGGCCGCCGACAAGGCCGGCATCCGGGCCGGCGACATCATCACGCGGCTCGGCGACACGGACATCACCACGATCACCTCGTTGTCGGAGGCGCTGGCGGCCGACAAGCCGGGGCAGAAGACGACGGTGACGTACTCGCGGAACGGGGCGTCCAAGAAGGTCGATGTGACGCTGGGCGAGCAGTAGCCCCGCCGGGAACGAGGTGAGGGCGGCCGGTGCCTTCTCCGGCCGCCCCCACCCGCGCTGTCCTGCTCCTACGACGGGTCAGGCGTCCTCGGCGTGGAGGCTCATCGGACCGTAGATCTGTGTGTCGTCCTCGGAGAGGAACACCTGGTCCGCGCCGCCCGCGACGAGTTCCTTCCACACTTCGCCGAGCCAGGACTCCGCGTCCCCCTGTGTGGTGAACTCCTCCGGCGTGACCGCGGGTTCGACCTCGGTCCCGTCGGACTTCTCGAACCGCCAGATCCATGCCGCCATCTACGCCTCCAAAGTCTGAGCGCGTGCAGAGCAGAAGCCGGATCTTGGTCCGGCTTCTGCTGAGCAGCCTATTCGCTCCGCTGGGTTAGTGGGGGGTGAGCTGCGGATATTCGGTCGGATGCGGGTTGGTGGGGCTGGTTGCGCCCACGCGGCGGAGCCGCATATGTCACAGTCCCGCGCCCCTCAGGTGAGACCAAGGCGCGCATGTTCATGGGTGACCGGTGAAAATCGAACCTGTGGAACTGACTCTGCTCGGCACCGGTGCCCCCGCTGGACTCCCGCAGCCCGACTGCCCCTGCGCTGCCTGCGCCTTGTCGCTCGGGGTGGACGCGCGGGCCGCGACCGCCGTGCTCGTCGACGGGACGTTGTTGCTCGATCTGACGCCTGGTGCGGCCTTCGCCGCGGCTCGGGCCGGGCATTCGCTCGGGGGCGTACGGCAGGTGCTGTTGTCGCATCCGCACGACGGGCCCGCCGTGGAGGTGCCGGCGGGGCTGCCGCAGCCGGGGCGGGTGCCGGACGGGCGGGAGTTGGCGTTGTTGACGGGGCATCGGGTGCGGGCGGTGGCGATGGACGCGCCCGGTACCGGGTACGCGGTCACCGGCCCGGACGGGCAGCGGGTGCTGTATCTGCCGCCGGGGGGTGCGCCGGCCGGGTTGGAGGAGGGGGCCGTCCCCTCGTACGACATGGTGCTCGCCGATGTCGTGGGGCGGCCGGACGCGCTGGCCAAGCTGCGGGCGGTGGGGGCGATGGGGCCCGCGACGGATGTCATCGCCGTACATCTCGATCATGACGTGGCGCCGGGGGCCGAGTTGACGCGGCGGCTGGCCGCCGTGGGGGCGCGGGCCGTGCCGGACGGGACGACCTTGACCGTGGGGGTGTACGAGGACGTGCCGGATGTGCCGCGGCGGACGCTGGTGCTGGGCGGGGCGCGGTCCGGGAAGTCGGTCGAGGCGGAGCGGCGGCTGGAGGCGTTCCCCGATGTGCTGTACGTCGCGACCGGCGGCTCGCGCAACGGGGACACCGAGTGGGCCTCCCGGGTCTCCGCGCACCGGGAGCGGCGGCCGGGGTCGTGGCGTACGGCGGAGACGTGCGACCTGGTGCCGTTGCTGGCGGAGGACGGGCCGCCGTTGCTCATCGACTGTCTGTCGCTGTGGCTGACGGACGCCATGGACTCCGTGGGGGCGTGGGACGACACGGAGTGGGGGGACGGCGGGGAGAAGCAACTGCGGGAGCGGGTAAGGGAGTTGACGGCGGCGGTGCGGGCCACGCGGCGAACCCTGGTCGCCGTGTCGAACGAGGTGGGTTCGGGGATCGTGCCGGCGACCGCGTCCGGGCGCCGGTACCGGGACGAGCTGGGGCGGTTGAACGCCGCGGTCGCCGGTGAGTGCGAGCACGTGTTGCTGGTGGTGGCGGGGCAGGCGCTCGCCCTGCGCGGCTAGGGCTGCTGTTTTCTGCGGGCGATCAGGCGTCGCGGGGGCGGGAAGCGGTCCGGGACCCGGCGGGCTTCCGTGACGAACTCGCAGTCGTGGGGCTCCAGTTGGGTGCGCAGGTGGTCCGGGTTGCCTTCCAGCAGGAGGAGGCCGCCGGGGCGCAGGACGGTGAGGGCGGCGCGGAGTTCGGCGGCGGGGTCGGGGGCGGGCGATCGGTCCCGGAGGAGGGTGACGACGTCGTAGCGGGCCTGGAGGGCGGAGGTGATGTGCGGGTCCGTCAGATGGCCCGCGTGGGCCTCCTCGATGCGTTCGGCGGCGCGGGCGCGGACGACTCGGGGGGTGGGGTCGAGACCGTCGAAGGACGTGTACGGGAAGAGTTCCTTCGCCGTCTCGGGGAAGTGGGCGTCGCCCGTGCCGACGTCGAGCCAGCTCTCCGGTTCGGGGAGGAGCCGCAGGATCGCGCGGGCCAGCGCGCGGTGGCGGCGGCGCGCGTCGAGGGTGCTGACGCGCGTGTTGACGCGGGTGCGCAGGCTGTTCATGGGCGGCTCCCGGAGACGTACGACAATACGGTGCAAAACGATACGTACGGGATCCCGATCTTGAGGGCAAGGACGTCCGGGGCGCGTGGTGGCCATGTGGCGCTGTCGCGTTCGATCGCTGCCGGTACTGTTCGGCGAATGAGCTCGCTTAATCTCGACGACTTCACCGATCTGATCGAGCGCCCCGACGGCGGTGTACGCCGTGACGCGGAGGCGCGCCGCGAACGTCAGATCGTGCCGCCCGGGTCGCTGGGGCGGCTCGACGACCTGGGTGAGTGGTTGGCGGCGGCGCAGGGCGCCGTACCGGTACGGCCGGTGGAGCGGCCGCGGGTGGTGTTGTTCGCGGGCGACCACGGGATCGCCGCACTCGGTGTGTCGGCCCGACCGGCGGGCAGCGCCGGGGAGTTGGTGCGGTCGGTGCTGGAGGGCGGCAGCCCGGCGGCGGTGCTCGCGCGGCGGCTCGGGGTGCCGGTACGGATCGTGGACATGGCCCTGGACTGCGAGCCGGGCTCGCTGCCGGACGAGGTCGTGAAGCACCGGGTACGGCGGGGCAGCGGGCGGATCGACATCGAGGACGCGCTGACGCTGGAGGAGGCGACGGCCGCGTTCGAGGCGGGCGTCGCCGTCGCGAACGAGGAAGCCGACTCCGGTACGGATCTGGTGGTCCTCGGTGATGTGAGCGTCGGCGGTACGACCCCGGCCTCCGTGCTGATCGCCGCGCTGTGCGGCACCGACGCGTCCGTCGTCACCGGGCGGGGCGGCCTCGCGATCGACGACCTGGCGTGGATGCGCAAGTGCGCGGCGATCCGGGACGCGCTGCGGCGGGCCCGGCCGGTGCTGGGCGACCAGTTGCAGCTGCTGGCGACGGTGGGCGGGGCCGACCTCGCCGCGATGACCGGGTTCCTGTTGCAGAGTGCCGTACGGAAGCTGCCGGTGATCCTGGACGGCGTCGTGGCCGCCGCGTGCGCGCTGGTGGGCCAGCGGGTCGCCTTCCGGGCCCCGGACTGGTGGCTGGCCGGCCAGAACAGCGGCGAGCCGGGCCAGGCGAAGGCCCTGGACCGGATGGCCCTGGAACCCCTCCTCGACCACGGCGTGACCGTCGGCGAGGGCGCGGGAGCACTGCTGGCCCTGCCCCTGGTACAGGCCGCGGCGGCGCTGGCGGCCGAACTCCCGCTCAAGCGGGACGAGTTGGCGGAACCGGAGGAGTCGGCTGAGCCGGAGAAGTCAGCGGAGCCCGCCTCTTCCGTGGAGGCCGTTGCTGCTGCGGAGCCGCCTGTCTCTGTTACGGAGCCGGAGGGTGCCGCCCGTCCGGAGCGGGCCGTAGAGCCGGAGAGCGCCGCGAGGTCGGAACAGGCCGCGAGGCCGGAGGCGGCCGTCGGCCCGGAGAAGACCGCAGGCCAGGAACCGGCCGCAGGCCCGGAGAAGACCGGGGACCCGGTCAAGTCCGAGACGCCGATCGACGCGGAGACGCCCGTCGGCGTCGGGACACCAGCCGACGCGCAGAAGCCTGCCGAGGCCGAGAAGCCTGCCGGCATCGAGAAGTCTGCGCAGGCCGAGAAGCCCGCCGACGTCGAGAAGCCCCAGGAGTGACCTGGGTGTGACCCGGGTGTGATCGTTGCGGCGACGGAAAAGAACTGTTCGCCGCAACAACGCCCATATGATCCTCCTTCATGGGAGATGTCCGGGTCGGGCCCGTTCAGGAACGTCACAGCACAGGCGCCTCGCGGCGGGCCGCGGCCTTCGCCGTCTGGTATCTGCGGGCCGTCGCGTTCATCAACTTCCTCAGCGCGGCGTGGGTTTCGCTGGGGCAGGACGTACGACGGCACAACCAGGAGAACTTCTTCACGCCGTATCTGCTGACCGCCGGCTTCGCCTCCGGCGTGTTCACGGCGTTCCTCGCCATCACCATGCGGCGCCGCAAACGCGCCGCGTGGATCCTGAACCTGGTGGTCAGCGGGCTGTTCCTCGCGCTGTTCGGGTTCGCCATGTCGTTCCAGGAGATCCGCCAGTACCCGCAGAACTGGATCTCCCTGGGGCTGACCGCCGCGTTCGTCGCCGCGCTGGTGGTGGGGCGACGGGAGTTCTACGCGAAGGGCGACCGGTCCAACCCCCGGCTCGCCGCCGTCGTCGCCGTCGGCGGGACCCTGGTCGCCTCGCTGCTGGCCGCACTCCTGGTGACGGTCACCAACCAGGCGCACGACGCGTCCCGTTCGACGTTCCTGGAGCGCTGGCACTACGGCTCGTTCCGACTGGTATCCATCGCCGCCCCGGAGAATCGCTTCCCCGGCATCTGGACCCCGAACTGGGCCAACGTCGCCATCAACGTCCTCAGCACGGTCCTGGTCCTCGCCGTGTTCTACGCCGCGTTCCGCTCCCGGCGCGCCGTCGACCCGCTCACCGAGGACGACGAGAAGAAGCTGCGGGCGCTGCTGGAGCGTCAGGGCGAGCGGGACTCGCTCGGGTACTTCGCGCTGCGCCGGGAGAAGAGCGTGGTGTGGTCGCCGACCGGCAAGGCGGCCGTCGCGTACCGGGTCGTCGGCGGGGTGTCCCTCGCGTCCGGTGACCCGATCGGCGACCCGGAGGCGTGGCCCGGCGCGATCGAGCCGTGGCTCGCGGAGGCGCGGGTTCACGGATGGATTCCGGCCGTCATGGGAGCGAGCGAGGAAGCCGGCACCGTCTACGCGCGGCACGGGCTCGACGCCCTCGAACTCGGGGACGAAGCCCTCGTCGAGGTCGCCGAGTTCACGCTGGAGGGACGCGCCATGCGGACCGTACGGCAGGCCTACAACCGGGTGAAGCGCGCCGGGTACACCGTGCGGATCCGGCGCCACGAGGACATTCCGGTGGACGAGATGGCGTATCTGCTGAAGCGCGCCGACGACTGGCGCGACGGAGCCACCGAGCGCGGCTTCAGCATGGCGCTGGGGCGGCTCGGGGACCCCGACGACGGGCGGTGCGTGATGCTCGAATGCACCGATGGGGAGGGCGAGTTGAGGGCGGTGCTGTCCTTCGTGCCCTGGGGTCCGCACGGGCTGTCCCTCGACCTGATGCGCCGCGACCGCGACTCCGACAACGGGCTCATGGAGTTCATGGTGATCGAACTCCTCCGCCGCGCCCAGGAAATCGGAATCACCCAGGTTTCGCTCAACTTCGCCATGTTTCGTTCGGTCTTTGAACGGGGGGCGCGGATCGGCGCCGGACCGGTGCTGCGGCTGTGGAGGTCACTCCTCAGCTTCTTCTCCCGGTGGTGGCAGATCGAGTCGCTGTACCGCGCCAACGCCAAGTACCGGCCCATCTGGGAACCCCGGTTCCTGCTCTTCGAGAAGAGCGCGGACCTGCTGCGCATCGGCCTCGCGTCGGCGCGGGCGGAGGGGTTCCTGGAGGCGCCGGGACTGCCGAAGTGGCTGCACCGCAAGCACCTGGAGACGCACAGATGAACCGCCTCGCCCGCTGGATGCGCGCCGAATGGGGACTGCTCTACGTCACCGTGCGCGAGCCGCTGTTGAAGCGGCACTGGCGGGCGATCCCGATGACGATCGGGGCGGTGCTGCTGACGGCGGTGCTTCAATTCGTGCAGAACCAGTCGTGGGGCTATCAGTTCGTGCAGGACACCGGCGCGGTCCGGGCCGTCGATCCGCTGTGGCTGGCCCTCCTGCGCACCCCGCTCTCCCTCTTCGTACCGGCCCTCGACCTCCCCGTGTGGGGCGCCCTGGCCCAGATCCTCTTCGTCTTCGGCATCGCGGAGATCTGCCTCGGCCGCTGGCGCACCCTGGTCATCGCCTACGCCGCGACCCTCGCCGGCACGCTGTACGCGCGGCTGGGGATCTGGCTCGGCTTCGACAACCCGTTCGGGCTGCCCAGCTCCGACCGGCTGGTCGTGGACACGGGCCCCTCGGCCGCGGTGGTCGGCCTCGCGGTGTTCGTCGCGTGGCGCTACGGCGCGTACGCGACGGCGCTCGCGGTGACCGGCGCGATGGCGATCGAGGTGCTGCTGAAGGGCAACCTCGCGGGCAAGGAGCATCTCGCGGCGATCATCGCGGTCGGGGTGCTGTGTCTGGTGTCGGCGGTACGGCACCGGCGAGGCGGGTTCTGGTCGGGGGCGGGTCCGCTGTCACGGTGAGGGCACCCAACTGCACCGGGGACCCTGTCCCTTCTCACCGCCGCCCAGGAATCTGTACCGGCACCGGGTCCGGCTTCCCCCCGATCCAGTCCTGGAAGGCGCGGCGCGGGCCCGCCCAGCGGCGGTCGTGGTGGTAGGCGCGGAGCGTGGAGCGGGCCCGGGCCCGGTGGCGGCGGGTGCGGTAGAAGCGCTTGGCCCAGGGGGAGCCCGGGCGGGCCAGCCGGACCGCGCCGATGAAGGCGACCAGCGGGACCAGCACGCCGAAGACCGCCATGCGGGCCTTGCCCTTGCTCAGGGCGATCAGGGAGAAGAAGAAGTTCACCGCGACGCTCACGATCACGCTCGCCCGGTCGTGGAGTTCGGAGTCGGTGAGGTCGTTGACCCCGAACGGCGAGAAACCGGCGAGGACGAAGCCGACCAGGGCCGCCGTGAGCACGACCGCCTCGACGCTCTTGCGGCCCGCCTCGGTCCAGTACACGTCGTCGAGGTAGAGGATCAGCGCGAACTCGTCGAGCACCAGGCCCGCGCCGATCCCGAAGACGATCGCGAACAGCGCCGATCCGACGCCGTAGCGCGTGCTGGCCACCGCGCCGAAGCCGCCGAGCACGGTGAGGACGACCCCCGGGACGACGTGGTGGATGTGCACGTCGCCGGCCTTGATGTTGCCGAAGGGGCCCTTGCCCGCGCGGATCAGCCGGGTGATGACACGGGTGATGAGGAAGGTCAGGACGAAGGCGGTGAGCGCGAGGAGCAGGGGCAGCTTGCCCGGCTCGACGATGTTGCGGTGCAGCCAATGTCCCATATGTGCACTTTAACGATGGCCGCCGGCAGCGCTTCCCGGACCGCCGGGTAACCTGCGCCGGTGTCCAAGACCCCGCCCCTCGACGGCCTCCGCTTCGCGTTCGGCACGCTGACCGTCCTCCCGGTCAGGGTCACCCGCTGGGACCGGGAGGCCGCGCGTGCCGGAATGATGGCGGCGCCGGTTGTCGGGATGGTCGTCGGCTCCTGCGCCGCGGGGCTCGGACTGTTGCTCCTCTTCCTGGGCGCGGACCCGCTGCTCGCCGCGATCGCCACGGTCGCCGTGCCCGCCGTCCTCACCCGGGGCCTGCACCTGGACGGGCTCGCGGACACCGCCGACGGGCTCGGGAGCGGAAAGCCCGCGGAGGACGCGCTGCGGATCATGAAGCAGTCGGACATCGGGCCGTTCGGCGTGCTCAGTCTCGTCTTCCTCCTGCTGACCCAGGTGGCCGTGCTGACGCAGCTCTACGACGACTCGTGGGCCCGGGGTGCGGGCGCGGCGATCGTTTCCGCGATCGCCGCGCGGCTCGCGTTGACCTGGGCCGCCC
>NZ_JAENRY010000278.1 GCF_016612545.1 Streptomyces sp. MBT65
CGCCCCAGCCCCTTGGACGCCCCCGTGATGATCGCTACCGACATGACACACGTCCCCTCGTCCACTACGCCTCCGTCGGCGTGCCCCCAACGTAGGAACGGGACCGCCCCCGCCGCGTCGGACGCCGGCCGCAGTCCACCGGGGCCCTTCGCCCTAGGCCTTCCGGACCAGACGCCGGCCGTCACCGGCCCGATCCGCGGTGTCACACCCCGCCGGTACCGTGAGGACATGAGTCAAGGTCCACGGTCCGGCCTCGCGGCGGTGAGTTCCGCGCTGCTGGCCATGAGCAGGCATCTCGAGGTGCGCGACGTCCTCAAGACGATCGTCGCCTCGGCCCGCGAGCTGCTCGACGCGCAGTACGCCGCGCTCGGCGTCCCCGACGACCACGGCGGCTTCGCCCAGTTCGTGGTCGACGGCGTCAGCGACGCCCAGTGGAAGGCCATCGGCCCGCTCCCGCGCCAGCACGGCATCCTCGCCGCGATGCTGCACGAGGCCAAGGCCGAACGCCTCGCGGACGTGCGCAAGGACCCGCGCTTCGAGGGCTGGCCCTCGGCCCACCCCGAGATGTCCGACTTCCTGGGCCTGCCGATCCGCGACGAGGACGAGGTCATCGGCGCCCTGTTCCTCGCCAACAAGAACTGCCCCAAGCGGGACGGCAGTTGCGGCTTCACGGAGGAGGACGAGGAACTCCTCTCCATCCTCGCCCAGCACGCCGCCATCGCCCTCACCAACGCCCGCCTCTACGAGCGCAGCCGCGAGCTGACCATCGCCGAGGAGCGCTCCCGGCTCGCCCACGAACTGCACGACGCGGTGGCCCAGAAGCTGTTCTCCCTCCGCCTCACCGCACAGGCCGCCGCCACCCTCGTGGACCGCGACCCCTCCCGCGCCAAGGGCGAACTCCAGCAGGTGGCCGCGCTCGCCGCCGAGGCCGCCGACGAACTGCGCGCCGCAGTGGTCGAGTTGCGCCCCGCCGCACTCGACGAGGACGGACTGAGCGCCACTCTGCGCACCCAGATCCAGGTCCTCGACCGCGCCCACACCGCGCGCGTGACTTTCACCGGCCGAGGCTTCCGCGCCCTGCCCGCCGCCCAGGAGGAGGCCATGCTGCGCGTCGCCCAGGAGGCCCTGCACAACGCGCTGCGGCACTCCGGCGCGGACCATGTCACCGTGACGCTGGAGCGAAGCGGCTGCGGAGCGGTCCTACGGATCACCGACGACGGCAGCGGCTTCGAACCCCAGTCGATCCGCCGCGCGGGACGTCACCTCGGCCTGGTCTCCATGCGGGACCGGACGAACGGCGTCGGCGGCACCCTGAGCGTCGAATCTGCGCCCGGCAAGGGCACCACGATCGAGATGGAGGTCCCCGGTGGCTGACGCAATCAAGGTGCTGATCGTCGACGACCACCAGGTCGTCCGCCGGGGCCTGCGCACCTTCCTGGAGGTGCAGGACGACATCGAGGTCGTCGGCGAGGCGTCCGACGGCGCCGAAGGAGTCGCCCGCACCGAGGAGTTGAAGCCCGACGTCGTCCTCATGGACGTCAAGATGCCGGGCATGGACGGCATCGACGCGCTGCGCAGACTCCGCGAACTCGACCTCCCCGCGCGCGTGTTGATCGTCACCAGCTTCACCGAGCAGCGCACGGTGATACCGGCCCTGCGCGCGGGCGCCGCCGGTTACGTCTACAAGGACGTGGACCCGGACGCCCTGGCCGGCGCCATCCGCTCCGTCCACGCGGGCCACATCCTGCTCCAACCCGAGGTCGCCGGCGTCCTGTTGTCCCAGGAGGAGTCCAACTCGGGGCAGGGCAGAGGCGGTTCACTCACGGAGCGGGAGCGCGAGGTGCTCGGCCTGATCGCCGACGGCCGCTCCAACCGCGAGATAGCCCGCGCCCTGGTGCTCTCCGAGAAGACGGTCAAGACCCACGTCTCGAACATCCTGATGAAACTCGACCTGGCGGACCGCACCCAGGCGGCCCTGTTCGCCGTACGCCACGGTCTGGCGAGGTGAGCGGCACCGCGGGGGTGGCGAGTCGGCAACACGGAGCGTCTCGTTCCGGACTGAGATTCATACCGTCGTGGGAATGTCCCTCGAATGGCGCATCCTTTGTGGATCTCCACCGTTCTCCAGTGCGTGCCGCGGCGCCTGCCGCGGTGATCGCTAGGAGGGCTCAGAAGTGAAGAACCTGAAGAAGGCAGCGGCCGTGACGATGGTGGCCGGCGGGCTGGTCGCCGCCGGTGCCGGGCTGGCCTCCGCCGACGGTCTGGCGAACGGCCAGGCCACCGGCTCGCCCGGCGTCGGCTCGGGCAACGTCGTCCAGGTCCCGGTGCACGTCCCGGTCAACGCGGTCGGCAACAGCGTGAACGTCATCGGCGTGCTGAACCCGGCCTTCGGCAACCTGGGCCTCAACCGCTGAAGCAGGTCGCCGCGCGACAGTGACCGACCTCCGGCCTCCCAGGGCACTCCCTGGGAGGCCGGTCCGCTCGTCACCTGGTCACCTGGCCATTTGGTCGGCTTGTCGCCCCAATGATCCGAACGGGCAGTCAAACGCGCATGTCCGTGCCGTTTTCGGCCTTGCCTCCGTTGATCAGCGCACGACCCGCGGCCGGGTCGGTCACGCAATCGCAGGAGGAACGCTTCCCATGAACATCGCCAAGAAGGCCGCCGTGGCCCTCACCGTCGCCGGTATCGCCGCCGGCGCGTCCGCCGGTGCCGCTTTCGCCGACGCGGGTGCCGACGGCGCGGCCGTGAAGTCGCCGGGTGTCGGTTCGGGCAACACCGTCCAGGTCCCCGTCCACGTCCCCGTCAACGTCGTGGGCGACAGCGTCAACGTCATCGGCCTGCTGAACCCCACGTTCGGCAACAAGGGCGTCAACGGCTGACACCCACAGCAGTAGAGAAGGGCCCCACGAGTCAACGACGACTCGAGGGGCCCTTTTCCATGGCCGGCGAGGGCCCGAGCTCCTCCAGCACAGCCCATCCGGCACCTTCTCCGCACAGCCCATCTCAATCAGCCCGTCCGGCACCTTCTCAGCACAGGCCCACAAATTCAGCCCGTCCGGCGTTTGAGGACGAGGCCCCTTCAGGGCCGAAGGGGGGTCTGGGGGCGCAGCCCCCAGAAGACGCCCACACCACCACACGGCAACCACCGCAGGGAAACGCTCACCGCACCCCCTTCTCCCGCTCCTCCACAACGGAGTTGTACGCCGCGACCTGCGCCCGCCGCGCCGTCCGCTCCACCGGCCGCAACGCCTCCGCCCGCACCGCCATCTCGGACGCGCTCACCGCACCCCCATGCCCACTCTCATAGGCCACGGACACCAACAACCCCACCCGCTGCGCCAGCTCCAACACCCGCACCGCCCGCGGCGGATACCCCGGCGCCAACACCTCCCGCCCCCGCTCGGCCCGCGCGCGATACGCGTCGAGAGCCGCCTCGGCCACCGGCCCGGACGCGGCCACGTCGAGCCGGGACAACACCGCCGTAGCGTCCCGCAGCGCCTCCGCAAGCTCCCGCTCGGCCTCCCCGAGCGAGGGCACATCGGCGGGCGGCGCCTCCCGCACCGGCAGGCAGTGCCAGACGACCTCGACATGGACGTCACCGGCGGGACCGGCCTCGTACACCTCGGGAACGAGGCCGAGCGCGACGCCGTAGCAGATCACCGCCTCCTCGGCCTCCAGGGCCCGCGCGTTGAACGCGGGCGGGCCGCTCAGGCCCAGCGGATGTCCCGAGGTGGGCAGCGCCACGCGCAGCCCGGTCGCCCCGAGGGCGCGCAGCCGCCCCAGCGCGAGGGTGAGTCCGACGGGGGCCGATTCGCCCGGCAGCCCCTCCACCCGGTGCACGGCGTCCTCGCCCACGATGGCGAGCACGGCGTCGTCGGGTGAGACAAGCCCGGCCAACAGGGCATTTCCCCAGGCGGCGAGGCGTCCTGAACGTGGTTCCGAAAGCATGCCCTCCACCCTAAGGACCCCACCGATGGAATGGACCGCCCGGCCGGTGGCGTAGATTTCTTCGAGGGCTGCGCCTACCGGCGCACGCGACAGCCGAGACAGGCCGACGATGCAATGGGAGACAGCGCGCTCATGAGCGATGTTCTGGAGCTGGAGGACGTAACCGTGGTCCGGGAGGGCCGGGCTCTGGTGGACCAGGTCTCCTGGTCGGTCAAGGAGGGCGAGCGCTGGGTCATCCTCGGCCCGAACGGCGCCGGCAAGACCACGCTCCTGAACGTCGCGTCCAGCTACCTGTTCCCCAGCAGCGGCACCGCCACCATCCTCGGTGAGACCCTCGGCAAGGTCGACGTCTTCGAACTCCGCCCCCGCATCGGCGTCGCCGGCATCGCCATGGCCGAGAAGCTCCCCAAGCGCCAGACCGTCCTCCAGACCGTGCTGACCGCCGCCTACGGCATGACCGCCGGGTGGAACGAGGACTACGAGGACGTCGACGAGCAGCGCGCCCGCGCCTTCCTCGACCGCCTCGGCATGAGCGACTACCTGGACCGCAGGTTCGGCACCCTCTCCGAGGGCGAGCGCAAGCGCACCCTCATCGCCCGCGCCCTGATGACCGACCCCGAGCTGCTCCTCCTCGACGAGCCCGCCGCCGGCCTCGACCTCGGCGGCCGCGAGGACCTCGTACGCCGGCTCGGCCGCCTCGCCCGCGACCCGATCGCCCCCTCCATGATCATGGTCACCCACCATGTCGAGGAGATCGCCCCCGGCTTCACCCACGTCCTGATGATCCGTCAGGGCAAGGTCCTCGCTGCCGGCCCGCTGGAGCTCGAACTCACCGCCCGCAACCTGTCGTTGTGCTTCGGCCTCCCGCTGATCGTCGAGCAGGTCGGCGACCGCTGGACCGCGCACGGTCTCCCCATGGCCTGAACTCCCTTGTAAGAAGCGGGTGCAGGGACATATGCGCCCTGTCCGTGACGGGACCCGCAGCTCTACCATTGACCATGTGAACGACATCGGCACATGGGTGTGGTGGCTCGTCGGCGCGGTGGCACTCGGGATCCCTCTCGTGGTGACCGCGATGCCGGAGTTCGGCATGCTCGCCGTGGGCGCTGTCGCCGCGGCGGGAACCGCGGGCATCGGCGGTGACCTCGTCGTCCAGGTCCTCGTCTTCGCCGTCGTCTCGGTCGCGCTCATCGCGGTCGTACGGCCCATCGCGAACCGGCACCGCTCCCAACGGCCCCAACTCGCCACAGGAGTGGACGCGTTGAAGGGCAAGCAGGCTGTCGTCCTGGAGCGCGTCGACGGCTCCGGCGGCGGCCGGATCAAGCTGGCCGGAGAGATCTGGTCGGCGCGCGCACTCGACACCGACCGCGCCTACGAACCGGGCCAGGAGGTGGACGTCGTGGAGATCGAGGGAGCCACCGCGATCGTCATCTGACCTCGCGGGACTCGACCGATGACCTCGCAGGACTCAACTGAACCGAACAGCACACGAGTTGCGCGAGGGTCTGACAGACTCGACCAGCAAGATCTTCAACAACCATAAGATCTTCCGAAAGCGCCGAGGCGGAGAAGGGTACGGGGAGCACGATGGAACCGGTCATCATCGTCTTGATCATCCTGGTGGTGTTGGTCTTCATCGCTTTGATCAAGACGATCCAGGTCATCCCGCAGGCAAGTGCCGCGATCGTGGAGCGATTCGGGCGCTACACACGGACACTGAACGCGGGACTCAACATCGTCGTCCCGTTCATCGACACGATCCGCAACCGCATCGACCTGCGCGAACAGGTCGTACCGTTCCCGCCGCAGCCGGTGATCACCCAGGACAACCTGGTCGTCAACATCGACACGGTCATCTACTACCAGGTGACGGACGCGCGGGCCGCGACCTACGAAGTGGCCAGCTACATCCAGGCAATCGAGCAGCTCACGGTCACCACGCTCCGCAACATCATCGGTGGCATGGACCTGGAGCGCACGCTGACCTCCCGCGAGGAGATCAACGCGGCCCTGCGCGGAGTCCTCGACGAGGCCACCGGCAAGTGGGGCATCCGGGTAAACCGCGTCGAGCTCAAGGCGATTGAGCCCCCCACCTCCATCCAGGACTCGATGGAGAAGCAGATGCGCGCCGACCGTGACAAGCGCGCCGCGATCCTCACCGCGGAGGGCACGCGCCAGGCCGCCATCCTCACCGCCGAAGGTGAGAAGCAGTCCCAGATCCTGCGCGCAGAAGGCGAGGCCAAGGCCGCGGCCCTGCGCGCCGAAGGCGAAGCCCAGGCCGTCCGTACGGTGTTCGAGGCCATCCACGCGGGCGACGCCGACCAGAAGCTCCTCTCCTACCAGTACCTCCAGATGCTCCCGAAGATCGCCGAAGGCGACGCCAACAAGCTCTGGATCGTCCCCAGCGAGATCGGCGACGCCCTCAAGGGCCTCTCCGGCGCGATGGGCAACATGGGCCCGTTCGGCGGAGGTTCGGGCAACGACGGAGGCAACTCCGGCAATTCCGGCGGCAATTCGGACCGCCAACGCCGAGAGAAGCCGTCCATCGACTGACAGACCTGTTCTACGACACTGGGGCCCACCTCCCGCGGGAGGTGGGCCCCAGTTCTGTTCACGTGTCCTACGCGGCCGGCTGAACCAGCCACTCCGGCAAGGCGTCGAAGTCCTCGGTCCCCAGCGCCAACAGCATCGCGTCAGCGGGCGTCGGCTCGAACGGCTGCCGCAGCAACGGCATCCCCGCCTGCTCCGGAGTCCGGGCCGCCTTGCGGTGGTTGTCCTCCGCGCACGAGGCCACCGTGTTCAGCCAGGAGTCCTGACCGCCCTGCGCCCTCGGCACCACGTGGTCGACCGTCGTCGCCCGCCTGCCGCAGTAGGCGCACCTGTGCCGGTCACGGACCAGCACACCGCGCCTCGACCACGGGGCTTGTCTTCGGAACGGCACCCTCACGTACCTGCACAACCGGATCACCCGGGGGGCCGGTATATCAACCGCGGCTCCGCGCATACGCAGTTCGGGGTGGGCCTGCTCGACGACAGCCTTGTCCTGGAGCACCAGAACGACGGCTCGATTCAACGACACCGTCGACAGCGGCTCGAAGCTCGCGTTCAGCACCAGCGTGTCCCGCATCCAGCCCACCTCCCATGTGCAACCGGCCCACCGCACGGCGGGCTTGGATCAACTCTGGCCGGGCACGCCGAGATGGACAACGCAATAAAAAATGCCCGCCTCTGATCAATTCCAAGACCAGAGGCGGGCAAACGTTCAATGAACGTCAGTCTTCTGCGGGCGCTTCGTACTCACCGATCAGCTGGGCACGCGCCAGGGCGTGAAACCGCAGGTTGAAACCGACGACCGCCGGAGAAACGTCCGAGTCCGGACCGAGTTTCTCCGCATCCACGGCGTACACCGTGAACACATAGCGGTGCGACCCGTCCCCGGGCGGCGGCGCGGCCCCGCCGAAGTCCTTCGACCCGTAGTCGTTCCGCACCTGTACGGCGCCCTCGGGCAGCCCCTCGAACTTGCCGCTGCCCGCACCCGCCGGCAGCTCGGTCACCGAGGCCGGGATGTCGAACACCGTCCAGTGCCAGAACCCGCTCCCCGTAGGGGCGTCCGGGTCGTAGCAGGTCACGGCGAAACTCTTGGTCTCGGACGGGAAGCCCTCCCACCGCAACTGCGGTGAGGTGTTGCCGGCCGCGTAGACCTGAGCGTCCTTGAGCGTCGCCCCCGGCTCGACGTCCTCACTCGTCACCGTGAACGACGGCACGGGCGGGTGGAAGTCATGGGGGAGCGGTCGCCGCTTGAGCTCGGTCACCTCGGTACCTCCTGATCGGTCTCTTCAGTGGACACCGAGCCTAGAACCAGTTGCGCTTGCTGCCGACCTCGGACAGCCACTGATTGAGGTACGCCGCCCAGTCCGTCCCGTGGAAGTCGTGCTGGCCCACCTGGAACGACCGGAAGGTGTCACTGCCCTCGCTGAACAGGCCCGGCTTCTTGTCCATCTCCAGGATGACGTCCATCGCGTTCTCATCGGCCACGAAGCTCAACTCGACCTGCTGCAGGCCCCGGTACTGCGACGGCGGGAAGAACTCGATCTCCTGGTAGAACGGCAGCTTCTGCCGCGTCCCCCGGATGTGACCGCGCTCCATGTCCGCGTTCTTGAAGCGGAAGCCCAGCCTGATGAAGGCGTCCAGGATCGCCTTCTGCGCCGGCAGCGGGTGCACGTTGACCGGGTCCAGGTCACTGGAGTCCACGGCCCGCGCGATCGCCAGCTCGGTGCTCACCCCGATGTGCATCCCGCGCAGCGCCTGACCGTCGATCATCGTGACCGGCGTCTCCCAGGGGATCTCCAGCCCGAACGGCACCGTGTGCGCGGCCCCCGCCTGCAGCTCGAAGGCGTCGCCCAGGCGCACCTTCGTGAACTCGATGTCCTGCTTGTACTCCTGGTCGCCGCTCTCGATCTCGACCTTGGCCTGCAGCCCGACCGAGAGCCCCTGGATCTCCTGGCTCACGGACCCGCCCTGGATCCGCACCTCGCCCTGAACGACACCACCAGGAACGACGTTGACCTCGGTCAGCACCGTCTCCACCGAAGCCCCGCCGGCCCCCAGGCTCGCGAGCAGCTTCTTGAACCCCATGACTCTCCCTTTACGTATGGACCCTTGATCCCTACAAACGCGATCCGACCGCGACCGGTTCCGCGCCACACCCTGGCAAGCGGACGGATCCTTGACCACCCCTTGGCACAAGCGAGCCTGGACTACGCTCGGACGCCATGATCGCGCCCCCGGACCGTATGCCACTCCCCAGAGAGTTCTTCGACCGCCCTGTACTGGAGGTCGCCCCAGACCTCCTGGGTCGCCTCGTCGTCCGCACGACGCCCGACGGCTCGATCGTCCTGCGCATCACAGAGGTCGAGGCCTACGACGGCGGCAACGACCCCGCGTCACACGCATACAGAGGTCTGACGGCCCGCAACGGCGTGATGTTCGGTCCGCCCGGGTACGTGTACGTCTACTTCACCTACGGCATGTGGCACTGCATGAACCTGGTGTGCGGTCCGGAGGGCACGGCGAGGGGGGTCCTGCTCCGGGCCGGCGAGATCGTCGAGGGCGCCGAGCTGGCTCGCAAACGTCGACTCTCGGCCCGAAATGACAAAGAACTGGCCAAAGGACCCGCCCGCCTGGCCACCGCCCTGGATGTCGACCGCTCCCTGGACGGCACGGACGCGTGCACCACGGGGGAGACACCCTTGCGCATGCTGGCCGGTACTCCTGTGCCCTCTCATCAGGTAAGCAACGGTCCCCGCACCGGGGTGTCCGGCGAGGGCGCGGTCCACCCATGGCGGTTCTGGATCACCAACGACCCGACGGTGAGCCCTTATCGGGCTCATACGCCAAGTCGTCGGTCAAGTTGACGCGCCATGGCGGGGGTGCGTAATGTAGCCCGAGCCGCTTGACCCGGGTACGGCATTCGCCAGCAGCCGGAAGCGGCCAACCCACTACTTACGACTCTCCCTCGCTGAGGGCGCATTCGGCGTGCCTGCATGCCTGAATTCGAACTCGCGGAACTCGATTATGAGTTGCCGAGGGGATCGGCTAACGTAGTGAATGTCGAAAGGCCGACAGGCGAAAGCCCAAAGCCCTTGACAATCCCCTCCGACAGGGAATCTGGACCGGAAACGGTCTGATAGAGTCGGAAACGCAAGACCGAAGGGAAGCCCGGAGGAAAGCCCGTGAGGGTGAGTACAAAGGAAGCGTCCGTTCCTTGAGAACTCAACAGCGTGCCAAAAATCAACGCCAGATATGTTGATACCCCGTCTCCGGCCACTTAGTGGTTGGGACGAGGTTCCTTTGAAGAAAACATACAGCGAGGACGCTGTGAACGATCATCCTATTCCGGTGGTCGTTCCG
>NZ_JAENRY010000279.1 GCF_016612545.1 Streptomyces sp. MBT65
TTCGGCGTCCTGGCCTACTACGCCGTCGCCAACGCCTCCGCCCTGACCCTCACGAAGGAGGAGGGCCGACAGAGCCGTCCCGTCCCCGTCATCGGTCTGACCGGCTGCGCGACTCTCGCCTTCGCCCTGCCCACGGACACCGTCGTCTCGGGCACCGCGGTTCTCGTCCTCGGGGTCGCTCTCTACGGACTGAGGAAGGCCACGAAAGGCTGAGTGGGGAAACTTCCCTGCCGTGGGTGCGCACCGCCGGCTGTCTCCCGTACGACCGACCCTGAGAATCCACGCAGCCGACGAACAGTGACGACTTCCGACGAGGTGGCTCCGGTTCGGGCCCGGACGTCACTGTTCGTTCGGGCCGGTGGAGACGGGCCCTGGCGTAGTGGACGTCCCGCCTCCGAGACGACCACGCCCGTATCCGATCCGACCGCGCCAGGTGACCGGCGGCCGTCTTCCCCGCCCCGGACGACTGGACGGAAGATGGTGTCCTGCCACGTCGCGCCCCGCGCAACTCACCGCGTGGCGAAGCTCGTTGGAAGCCCGTTGGACGCTCATTGGAAGCTCGTCGAGTGAAAGGTGACTCCTCATGGCCGACGAGTTGGCCGACGAGCCGACCGCGCCACAGACCCCGCCCGGCATCGAACCCGGCGTGCCCAACGTGGCCCGGATCTACGACTACTTCCTCGGCGGCCGCACCCACTACCCCGCCGACCGCGCAGCCGCCCAGCGCATCACCGCCGCCAACCCCCAGGCACCCCTCCTGGCCCGTGCCATGCGCCGCTGGCTCGTACGCGTCGTGGGCGCCATGACCGCCGAGGGCATCACCCAGTTCCTCGACCTGGGCGCCGGCCTGCCCACGCAGGACAACGTGCACGAGGTCGCCGCCCGCCACCACCCCGACACCAGGGTCGTCTACGTCGACAACGACCCCACCGTCCTCGCCCACGGCAGACCCCTGCTGCGCCCCGGACGATCCCTCCTGCTCCTGGGCGACGTACAGGACATGGCGTCCGTCCTCGACCACCCCGACCTGCACACCCTGATCGACCTCACCGCCCCGCTCGGCGTCATCGTCTCCGGCGTCGTCCACTTCCTGCCCGAAACACCCGCCACCACAGCCCAGTTCACGGTCCTGCGCCATCGCCTGGCCCCAGGCAGCGCCCTCGCCCTCAACTCCCTTGTGTCCGACGCCGATCCCACCGGCGCCACCACACTGTTCCGCCTCTACCAGGGCGAAACCGGCCGCGGCCAACTCCGCACGGCCCACCAACTCCGGCAGTTGTACGGCGACTTCGACCTCCAGCAACCAGGCCTCGTCCCCCTCGACGACTGGCGTCCCGACGTCCCCGTCGCGCCGTCCGCTCTCCCCGAACCGCTGATCTGGGGCGGCATGGCCCGCAAGCCGTGAGCCCCGCCACCGACCGCTCACGCGTCGATTCCTCGAGCTCGCCGCCGGCAGCGGAGCCGGCCGGGGGACGCCGAACAGGCCGGGCATCAGCACTCAGGACGGGACCGCATCTCGGCGTCCGCATCGCCGAGTCCGGCCGCAGGTTCCGGACAACGACGAGGTGGCACACATGCCAGTGCCCGCCCACCGTTACCCACGGTGGACGGGCACTGACCTACTCACTCGTACTCACGGCACTGTCGCGACCGGAGCGCTCAGCCCTCTTCCGGCGTCAGCCGCAGCGAGATGCTGTTGATGCAGTACCGCTGGTCCGTGGGCGTCGCATAGCCCTCGCCCTCGAACACGTGCCCGAGGTGCGACCCGCACCGGGCGCACCGCACCTCCGTGCGCACCATCCCGTGCGAGCGGTCCGCGATCAGTTCGACCGCGTCGGTGTCCTTCGGGTCGTAGAAGCTCGGCCAGCCGCAGTGGGACTCGAACTTCTCGGTGGAGGTGAAGAGTTCGGCGCCGCAGGCGCGGCAGGAGTAGACGCCCTTCGTCTTGGTGTCGGTGTACTCACCGACGAAGGCGGGCTCCGTGCCGGCCTGCCGCAGTACCGCGTACTCGGCCGGGTTCAGCTCCGCGCGCCATTCCTCGTCCGGCTTTTCGACGTCGTACGACATGCAGCTCAGCCCCTTACTTCGCGAGACGGTCCAGGATCCGCGGGCCGAGGTCGGTCACATCGCCCGCTCCCATGGTGAGAACCAGATCACCGGGCTTCGCCATTCCCGCGACGGCCTCGGGGACGTCCGCCTTGTCGTGGACCGGGGTCACGTCGGCGCCCGCCGCGCGCGCGGCTTCGATGATCAGGTCGCTGGTAACGCCGGGGATCGGGTCCTCGCGGGCCGGATAGATGTCCAGGACCAGGGACGCGTCCGCGAGGGCCAGGGACTGGCCCATCTCCTTGCCGAGCTCCTGGGTACGGGAGAAGAGGTGAGGCTGGAAGACCACCAGCAGCCGCGCGGAGGAGGCCGCCGCACGCATCGCCTCCAGGTCGGCGGTCATCTCGGTGGGGTGGTGGGCGTAGGAGTCGATCACCTGGACGCCCGCCGCGTCGCCCTTGAGCTGGAGGCGCCGCTTCACTCCGGTGTACGCGGCCAGCGCGGGCGCCAGTTCCCCGGCGGGGATGCCGAGCGCGACGCCGGCGGCGAGGGCCGCGACCGCGTTGCTCGCGTAGTGGCGGCCGGGGACCGAGACGGTGAAGGTGAGTTCCTCGCCGCCCAGCAGGACGGTCACCTCGCTCTTGAGGCCCTGCGCGACCACGGACAGGATGCGTACGTCGGCGTCCTCCGCCTCCCCGTACGTGACCGCCGTCACCGAGTCGGCCACGCGCCGGGTCAGCTCGCGCGCGCCCTCGTGGTCCGCCGAGATCACCAGGGTGCCGCCGGGCACGATCCGGTCGGCGAAGGTCTGGAAGGACTCGTAGATCTCTTCCATGGACGCGTAGTTGGCGTGGTGGTCCAGCTCCACGTTGAGGACGATCGCGACCTCGGGGGCGTACTTGTGGAAGCTGCGGTCGGATTCGTCCGCCTCGGCGACGAAGATCTCGCCCTCGCCGTGCAGCGCGTTCGAACCCGGGGCGTCCAGGTCGCCGCCGATCGCGTACGACGGGTTCAGGCCCAGCTCGGTCAGGGACACCGCGAGCATCGACGTGGTGGTCGTCTTGCCGTGCGTGCCGGCCACGGCGATCGGGCGCAGGCCGTCCATCAGGCGGGCCAGGGCGTCCGAGCGGTGGACGACCGGGATGCCCAGCTCGGCCGCGCGGGCCAGCTCGGGGTTGTCCTGGCGGATCGCCGACGACACGACCACGGAGCTGGCGTCGTCGGCGAGGTGCTCCGCCGCGTGCCCGATGTGCACCGTGGCACCCAGGGCGCGCAGGGCGTCGGCGGTCGCGGAGTCCTTGGCGTCACTGCCCGCGACCTTCGCCCCGCGCTGCGCGAGGATCTTGGCGATCCCCGACATCCCGGCCCCGCCGATGCCGATGAAGTGCGGTCGGTCCATGGCGGTGGGAAGGCCGGGTGCCATGTGTGTCTCCCTGTGCGTGCTGGTTCCGTACTGATACGGCGGATGTTCGACGGCCAGCCTATTCGGTGCCACTGACAATCACGGACACCCGTCGGCCGCCGCCGCTCGCCGCTACTCCTTGCTGTGCGAGAACAGCTTCAGCACCGGTACGCCGACCTTGTGACGGGCCCGCGAGGCCCAGTCCCGGTGGAAGAACTCCTCCACGTAGTGGGGGTCGGTCAGCACGATCACCTCGTCCGCGCCGATCTCGTCGACCAGGGTCTTCAGCGCGTCCAGCGGGTGGTCCTCGATGAGCCGGCCCTCGGCCGCGCTGCCCGCCGCGTGCAGGGCGTCCAGGGACACCGAGAGGGCCTGCGCGCCGAGCGCCGCCGCGTCCTTGCCCTCGGGGGTCTCCCGCTCGTGCGCCGCCTCGTCGAGTTCGCCCAGGGCGACGTCGTCGATGGCCCGCAGCAGGCGGTCCGCCTGGTCGCCGCGGGGCTGGAGCAACACGTGGAAGGAGACGGACTCGTCACCGTGCAAGGTGGTGACGAACTCCACGTCGGCGGACGTAAGGGCCTTCTCGATCATCAGTACGCTTGTGAACACCAGGCGCCCCTTCTCCTTCGAGGACCCGCGGGCCCTCTCTCCTCCGTGGGCCGTCGAGGCCCTGCGGAAACCATCCTGCCCCGTGATCGCACGGGTACTGC
This sequence comes from Streptomyces sp. MBT65, assembly GCF_016612545.1. Lineage (GTDB taxonomy): Bacteria > Actinomycetota > Actinomycetes > Streptomycetales > Streptomycetaceae > Streptomyces. The sequence continues at coordinate 4,156 of NZ_JAENRY010000279.1, forward strand.
CGGTTTTAGTGTGCCCGTCGAAAGACAAACGGAACGGATCATTCCGCCCGTCTTCAAGACCGACGGTAGCGACCGAACAGGAACCCGGCCTCTTCCAGCAGGGACACCAGTTCGAAGCGCGAGGGAACCTTAACCGACGGCCCGCCCGCGACCCGCTGCGCGTCCCCCGCCACGAGCATCGGCGAGAGGGTCAGACACAGTTCGTCGAGCACCCCGGCGGCCACGAACTGCCCCAGCAGCCGCGGCCCGCCCTCGGTCAGCAGCCGGGTGTGCCCCAGTTCGGCGAGCGCCGCCACGGCCCGCGCGGGGTCGACACCCGCACCGTCACCGGCGACGACCACCCGGGCGCCCGCCTTCCGCGCGGCCGCGACCCGGTCCGGCGGAGCCTGGGCGCCCGTCACGATCAGCGTCGGCACCAGGGGCGAGACGAAAAGCGGAAGCGAGAAGTCCAGGTCGAGGCTCGCGGTGACGACCGCGATCACGGGCGCCGGGCCCTGCCCGGCCTCGGCCCGTGCCGCCGCGAACTCGGCACGCGCGCGTGCGGGTCGATAACCCTCCTGGCGTACCGTTTCCGCACCGACGACCACGACGTCCGCCAGCGCCCGCAGGGTGCCGAAGATCCGCATGTCGGCGTCACCGGAGATGGGCTGCGAGCGCCCCTCGTGCTGACCGGCCCCGTCGAGCGTGGACACCATGTTGGCGCGCAGCCAGGGGCCGTTCCCGGCGGGGTAGGCGTACGCCTCCGCCAGCTCCAGGAGCCCCCACTCCCGGTCCGCCCCACGCGCGTCGGGGGCCCCGTCCGAGGCCTGGGCTGCTGTTTCGTCGGTCACAGGGAACAGGCGTCGCATGTCGTGCAGTGTGGCACGCCCCCTGGGGCCTGTCCGATGGCGCCCGCCTGCCTCTAGACGCCATGCACGTACTCTCGGCGCACCTCCTGCGACCCGAGCCGCCTCCGCGGCGGGCGCGAGGCCGCGCCACGGGCGGCGACGGCAATTATCGGACAGGCCCTAGACTGATGAACCGTGTCATCCTCCTCCGCCGCCTCCGGGATCAGCCCGATAGCAGACGCGGCCCCGCTGTCCCTGTGCGCCCGTGAGCCGTTCGTCCCCGCGGACCGGCTGGTCGCCGAGATGGTGCCGCCGCCGCGCTTCGACTCGGTGCGCTTCGCCACGTACATCCCGGACCCGAAGCAGCCCAGCCAGACCGAGGCGGTCGGCGTCCTGGAGGCCTTCGCCGCCGGACTCGGCGGGGCACACGCGGCCGGCGGCGCCAAGCGCGGCTTCCTCGGCTTCGGCAAGGGCAAGGCGCCCAAGACTCCCGCAGGCCCCCGTGGCGTCTACCTCGACGGCGGCTACGGCGTCGGCAAGACCCACCTGCTGGCCTCCCTCTGGCACGCCACCCCGGCCGAGCCCGCGCTCAAGGCCTTCGGCACCTTCGTCGAGCTGACGAACCTGGTCGGCGCGCTCGGCTTCCAGCAGACGGTCCGGACGCTGTCCGGCCACCGTCTGCTGTGCATCGACGAGTTCGAGCTGGACGACCCGGGCGACACCGTCCTCGTGTCGACCCTGCTCGGCAAGCTGGTCGACGCGGGCGTGGCGCTCGCCGCCACCTCCAACACCCTGCCGGGCAAGCTCGGCGAGGGCCGGTTCGCGTCCGTCGACTTCCTGCGCGAGATCCAGGGTCTGTCCGCGCGCTTCCGCTCACTGCGCATCGACGGCGACGACTACCGCCACCGCGGTCTGCCCGAGGCCCCGAAGCCGTTCACCGACGAGCAGGTCACGAAGGCCGCGTACGCCACGGCGGGCGCCTCCCTCGACGACTTCCCGCAGCTGCTCGCCCACCTCGCCAAGGTCCACCCCAGCCGCTACGGCGCCCTGACCGACGACCTCGACGCCGTCTGCCTCACCGACGTCCAGCCGATACCCGACCAGTCGACCGCGCTCCGGCTCGTCGTCCTCGCGGACCGGCTCTACGACCGTGAAGTGCCCGTCCTGGCCTCGGGGTTGCCCTTCGACCAACTGTTCAGCGAGGAGATGCTGAACGGCGGCTACCGCAAGAAGTACTTCCGCGCGATCTCCCGTCTCACCGCGCTGGCCCGGGACGCCAAGGGCCTCGTCGAAACCGCTTAGTTCACGCCAGCCCAGGCACGCTTTTCACGCTCTCTTCCATCGGAAACGTTCCGTTAACCCTGCAAACAACTTCACCGGGTTACCGTGTCACTTGACCAGCCGTTGACCTGGCCTTGGTCTGTACTAGGAACACGAACGGGCTGAAGGGGGGCGCATGTTCCGAGGTAAGACGGCTCGGACCGTCGTGACGCTCCTCACTGCCGTCCTGTTCGCGCTCCCGTTCTTCGCTCCCATGGAATCCTTCGCAGCCGCGCACACAGCGCGTCATGCGGAGGCCAAGACCCAGCCCGGTCTCCAGCTCAGCGGCAAGGCCCTGCGCGCCGAGACGATCACCTTCCGCGACTGCGGCGCCTCCGGGACCCCCACCGTCCCGCTCCGTCTGCGCGACCGCTACCGCTCCGCCGACTGCGGGCCCGAGACGCCCGCGCGCCCGCTCCTGACCGAGGACCCGGCGGCCGTACGCACATCACCGGCGGCCGGCACGGCGCACCACCGCACATCGAGATCCTCGACAGCCCACTCCCCGGCGGCACTTCAGGTCTTCCGCTGCTGAGAGTCGGGCAGGCAGTCAGTTCCCCCACGCACACTGTCATGCAAGGCCGACGCGCCCTGAGGGCGCGCCAGGAGGAGTCCACACTTCATGCAGCCCCTCATCGACAACGCCCGTACGTTCGGACAACGCCCTGAGGAGTTCGCCCAACTCGCCGAAGGCCAGTCCCCGCAGGTGCTGTTCATCACCTGCTCGGACTCCAGGGTCGTCCCGGCCCTGATCACGGGCGCCCGCCCGGGCCAACTCTTCGAGCTGCGCACCGCCGGCAACATCGTCCCGCCGTACGCCTCCCAACACCCCACCAGCGAGGCGTGCACCATCGAGTACGCCGTCGAGGTCCTCGGCGTCTCCGACATCGTGGTCTGCGGCCACTCGCACTGCGGCGCGGTCGGCGCCCTGGTGCGCGGCGACGACCTGACCGCCGTACCGGCCGTGCGCGACTGGCTCACGCACGCCACCCCGAGGCCGCAGGGCGCGGTCGAGGACCCGGCCGTCTCCGAGGGCGTGCAGAGCCACGTCCTGACGCAGTTGCTACGGCTGCGCTCGTACCCGTACATCGAGAAGAAGCTGAAGGGTCGTCAACTGTCCCTGCACGCCTGGTTCTACGAGGTCCACACCGGCGCCGTCCAGGTGCACGACCCGGCCGTCGACGCCTTCAAGGCCCTGTGAGCGCGCCGATGTCGACCAAGTTCCCTTATCTGCGGCAGGACTTCGCCGCCTCCCTCGTCGTGTTCCTGGTCGCGCTCCCGCTCTGCGTGGGCGTGGCCGTCGCCTCCGGTGTGCCGGCCGAACTCGGCCTGGTCACCGGCATCGTGGGCGGGATCGTCACCGGACTCATGCGGGGCAGCAGCCTCCAGGTGTCCGGTCCCGCCGCCGGTCTGACCGTGCTGGTCTTCGAGGCGGTGCGGGAGTACGGGCTGCCCGCCCTCGGGGTCATCGTGCTCACCACCGGTGTCCTTCAAGTCCTCATGGGCGTCCTGAAGTTGGGGCGCTACTTCCGGGCCATCTCGGTCTCGGTCGTCGAGGGCATGCTGGCCGGTATCGGACTGGTGCTGATCGCCGGGCAGTTGTACTCGGTGGCGGGGGCGAAGGCCCCCGCCTCGGGGCTGGACAAGATAGTCGAGCTGCCCGGCGCGCTCGTCGACGCCGTCGGGAGTACGAAGGCACTGGCCTCGCTCGCGCTCGGCGCCGCCACCATCGCCGTCCTGGTGCTGTGGAAGCGGCTGCCGACCAAGGTGCGTACGGTGCCGGGTCCGCTGGCCGCCGTAGGACTGGCGACGCTCGCCGCGCTCGCGTTCGGGCTGCCGGTGGCGACCGTCGAGGTGCAGGGGCTGCTCGGGTCGCTGCAACCGCCGCCGCTGAGCGCGTTCGGTGAGCTGGCGCAGGTCGGGGTGCTGGGCACGATCGTCGCGTTCACGCTGATCGCGTCCGCGGAGTCGCTGTTCAGCGCGGCGGCGGTGGACCGGCTGCACTCCGGGCCACGCACCGCGTACGACAAGGAACTCGTCGCGCAGGGCGCGGGCAACGCGATCTGCGGGCTGCTCGGCGCGCTGCCGATGACCGCGGTGATCGTGCGCAGCGCGGCGAACGTGCAGGCGGGCGCGCGGACGAAGGCGTCCCGGGTGATGCACGGCGTCTGGCTGCTGCTGTTCGCGGCGCTGCTGCCGAACGTCCTCGCGTACATCCCGATCCCGGCCCTGGCGGGCATCCTGGTGCACGCCGGAGCCAAGCTGATCCCCGTCCGGGAGATCGTGTCGCTGTGGCGCGAGCACCGCGGCGAGGCGCTGATCCTGGTCGTCACGGCGCTGTCGATCGTCGCGGTCAGCATGTTCGAGGGCGTCCTGATCGGCCTCGCGCTGGCCGTCGCGAAGACGGCGTGGGAGGCCTCGCACATCAGGATGGAGGTCGTCGACAAGGGCGCGGGTCCCGTGCAGGCGTATCTGTCGGGCAACGCGACCTTCCTGCGGCTGCCGAAGATCCTCGACAGCCTGGAGGCGCTCCCCCAGGACCGGCCGGTCGAACTCCACCTCTCCGGCCTGCACCACCTGGACCACGCCTGTCGTACGGCCCTGGAGAACTGGGCGGAGCGGCACAGCGCGGCCGGCACCGAGCCGGTGAAGATGACGCCGGTGGAGGTCACGGCGGTGAAGTAGGGGCGTCGGTGCCTGCTCCGGGATGATCGTGGCCCCGGAGCAGGCACCGGGCATACCCTTGCAGGAGCAGACACAACGGCCTCTCGACGAGGGGGTCAGGATGCTCCAGGAACTGCTGGTGGCGGGCTTGGCGGCCGGTTCCGCGGGCGTGGTCTACGTCGCCGCGGCGGCCAGGGTCGTCAAGCAGTACGAGCGCGGGGTGGTCTTCCGGCTCGGGCGGGTGGTCGGTGAGGTGCGGGGGCCCGGCTTCACCACGGTCGTCCCGTTCGTGGACAAGCTCCGCAAGGTCAACATGCAGATCGTCACGATGCCCGTGCCCGCGCAGGAGGGCATCACCCGCGACAACGTCACCGTGCGGGTGGACGCCGTCGTCTACTTCAAGGTCGTCGACGCGGCCGACGCGATCATCAAGGTCGAGGACTATCGCTTCGCGGTCTCGCAGATGGCGCAGACCTCGCTGCGCTCGATCATCGGCAAGAGCGACCTCGACGACCTCCTCTCCAACCGTGAAAAGCTCAACCAGGGGCTGGAGTTGATGATCGACAGCCCCTCCATCGGGTGGGGCGTGCAGATCGACCGGGTCGAGATCAAGGACGTCTCCCTGCCCGAGACGATGAAGCGCTCGATGGCCCGCCAGGCCGAGGCCGACCGCGAACGCCGGGCCCGCATCATCAACGCCGACGCCGAGTTGCAGGCCTCCAAGAAACTCGCCGAGGCCGCCGAGCAGATGTCGGAACAGCCCGCGGCCCTCCAACTACGCCTGCTCCAGACGGTAGTTGCGGTGGCAGCCGAGAAGAACTCGACACTCGTGCTCCCCTTCCCCGTCGAGCTGCTGCGCTTCCTGGAACGGGCACAGCCACAACCACCCCAGCCCCCTCCGCCGCCCGCCGTGGAGCAGTAGCGTGGCGGGATGCGCCCGAGGATCGTGATCGTCGCGGTGGCCGCCGCGCTGGCGAGCGTCGCCGGATGCGGCTCGCACGTGCCCGCGCCCAGCGCCTCGCAACGGATCGCGGTCACGAGCACGGCGTTCACCGAGGGCGGCTCGGTCCCGCGCCGCTACACCTGCGACGGCGAGGACGTGTCACCGCCACTGTCGTTCGCGGGCGTCCCGGCGAACGCCGCCGAACTGGTCGTACTCCTCGAGGACCCGGACGCCCCGAACGGCACCTTCACACACTGGCTGCTGTGGGGAGTCCCCCCGCACGACACCCGCCTGACGGCCGGATCCACACCGCGGGGCGCGACCGAGGGCCGCAACGGCTTCAAGAAGATCGGCTACGGCGGCCCGTGCCCGCCCCGGGGAGCCGAGCCCCACCACTACGTCCTCTCGGTGTACGCCACCGACCAGAGGCTCGCCCTCGCCACCGACGCCTCACCCGACGCCGTACGCCACGCCCTGACCGGCCACATCCTCGCCTCGGGCACGCTGACCGGCCGTTACGGGCGCTGACTGGCGGGGCCCGCCCCCGCGCCGCAGGATCGAGGGAGCCGACCGAAGGGGTGTCCCATGTCCAAGAAGGGCGCGAAGCGCGAGAACGGGAAGAAGAGCCTCACCGAGCTGCTGCGCGTCCCCGCCGGCCACCCGGTCGACCTCTCCTCCTACGACGCCGAGGCGACCCCCGGCGGCCCCGCGGACAAGGCCGCAGGCCTCAAGGACACCGCCCGGATGGGCGAACACCTCGCCGACCTGCAAGAACGCCTGTGGGCGGCGAGCACCTCCGGCGACGGACGCCGGCTGCTCCTCGTCCTCCAGGGCATGGACACCAGCGGCAAGGGCGGCACGGTCAAGCACGTCATCGGCCTGTTCAACCCCTCCGGCTGCCGGATCAGCGCCTTCAAGGCACCCACACCGGAGGAGCGGAAGCACGACTTCCTCTGGCGCATCAAACGGGCCCTCCCCCACCCCGGCGAGATCGGCATCTTCGACCGCTCCCACTACGAGGACGTCCTCATCGCCCGCGTCCGCGAACTCGCCCCGCACCGCGAGATCAACGACCGCTACACCCAGATCAACCGCTTCGAGAAGTCCCTGACCGACGACGGCACGACCGTCGTCAAGTGCTTCCTCCACATCTCCTACGACCAGCAGCGCCGCCGCCTGCTCGAACGCCTCGACAACCCGGACAAGCACTGGAAGTTCAACCCCGGCGACATCGAGGAACGCGCCCTGTGGCCCGCCTACCAGCAGGCGTACGAGATCGCCCTCGACCGCTGCTCCACGCCCGAGGCCCCTTGGTACCTCGTCCCGGCCGACCGCAAGTGGTACCGCAACTGGGCGATCAGCCGCCTGCTCCTGGACCACCTGACGGCGCTGGATCCGCAGTACCCGAAGGCGGACTTCGATGTGGAGGCATGCCGGGAGCGGCTGCTGACGGCCGACTGACCGGGCACTCCGTGTCGATAGCCGATTAACACCTTTTCGCACCATATCTTCCTATGGTGACCATTCGAGTACGACGAGTCGCCGCCGCCTGTGCGCTCGGCGCCGCGCTCACCGCCTGCGGGGCCCCCTCGGCGCCCCACGCCAGCCGTCCGGCGCCCAGCGCGCCCACCGCCGCCGTCTCGCGGCCGCCCACCCTCGCACCCGGCCCCGCCGGTCTGACCCCCGTCTTCAAGAACGGTCCGCGGGTGGACGGCAAGACCGTCGCGCTGACCTTCGACGCCGACATGACCGCCGATCAGGGGCAGCGCGCGGCGGCGGGCGAGCACTTCGACAATCCCCGACTGATCGCCACGCTCCGGGCGTTGAAGGTGCCGGCAACCGTGTTCATGACGGGGCGGTGGGCCGACGAGTACCCGGCCGAGGCCCGCGCCATCGGACGGGACCCGCAATTCGAGATCGCCAACCACTCCTACAGCCACTACGCCTTCACCGGCGACTGCTACGGCCTGCCGACCGTGTCCCCGGACCGGATGAAGGCGGATGTGGAGCGGGCGTACACGGCGTTCAAGAAGGCGGGCGTGCCGAACGCGATGCCGTACTTCCGCTTCCCCGGCGGGTGTTACGACCGGCAGGCGCTGAAGACGCTGAGCGCGGTCGGTGTCACGGCGGTGCAGTGGGACGTGGTGAGCGGCGACGCGTTCGCGACGGACTCGGACGCCGTGGCCCGGCAGGTGCTGGACGGTGTGAAGCCCGGCTCGGTCGTCGTCATGCACTGCACGCGCAGCGCCGCCCCGGCGACCGAGAAGGCCGTCCGCATGATCGTGCCCGAGCTGCGCAAGCAGGGGTACCGGTTCGTGAAGGTCTCCGAGCTGATCGGGGCCACGGACCGGCACCGCTGAAGCACGCGCACTCCTCCTACGCTGGTCCCATGAGCGACGAAGAGCCGGAGACCGTGTACGCGGAGTGTGTGCTGTGCCGGGAGCCGACGGAGTACCCGGAGTCGCACAAGGGGATCACGCTGTGCCCCGTGTGCGAGTGGCAGGAGGCGCAGCGCAGCGCCTGTTCAGGGTGAGCGGCGGGAGGTGAGGGCGCAGGTCACGGCGGTCGCGGCCGCCGTGACCAGGGCCGCACCGGCCAGCGGCAGCAGCGGGACCGGGACCGTGCCCGACTGCGAGCCGGTGACCAGGCCGCTGACCGCCGCCTGTGCCGGGGAGCCGGTCACCACGACGGCGAGCAGCGCCGCCAGCAGCATCGCGGGCACGGCCCGGCCGGGTGAACGCAGCAGCGGCCAGTTGGTGAGGGCGCCGACCGCCGTGCCGAGCAGGGCACAGGCCAGGGTCGCGAGCAGCCCGGCCGCGGCGGCGGCGGGGAGCGCCACCCGGGTGCGGTGGTCGGCGCTCGCCGGGTCGCTGATCAGCGTGACGACGAGGGTCGCCGCCGTGCCGAGCGCCGCCGCGGTGATCAGCGCGACCAGCAGACAGGCGAGGTGCGCCCGGCCGGGACCGACCGCCGCCGCGACACAACTCCGGGCCGCGGGCGGCTCGTTGGTCGTACAGATCCGCACCAGCCAGGCGGCGACGGGCAACAGCGCCGCGGCCGTGTAACCGAGCGAGTCGAGCACCGGCTGCCCGCCCTGGACACCGATGCCCAGGAACGCGGCGTACAGGATGACCGGCGGAAGCCAGCGCTGTGAGCGCAGCAGGAGGGCGGCCTGGTAGCGCAGGAGGGCTGTCATCGCCGTCACCGGGGGCTTTCGTCGTCGAGGGGGAGGTCCGGGTCCGCGAGCCGGTGCAGGCTCACCACGTGCCACGGCGGGCGGGCCGCGAGCAGGGCGCGGAGCAGGACGTCCGAGCGGGAGGCGGGGACGGTCAAGTGGTGGGTGCCGGGCGTCGGTTGCGTCGTTGCGGTGATGAACCGGTCCGCCTCGGGCGGGAGTTGACTTCCCGGTGGGCCCTGGACCTCCACCGAGACCTGCGGTCCGGCCGGCGAAGTGGCACTCTCCGTACGGCGGTTGAGGGTCCCGTCCACCACGGTGTACGTCGCGTCGGATGCCCCCACGAGGCGGCCCGGGTCGTGGTCGACGAAGACGACGGCTCCACCGGCCGCCGTCCGTTCGGCCACCGCCCGCTCCAACTCGGCCCGGGCGTCCGCGTCCAGGCCCGTCCACGCCTCGTCGAGCACGAGCAGCTCCGGCTCGGCGAGCAGGGCCTGCGCCACGGCGACCTTCTGGCTGCTGCCCTTCGAGAGGCGGGTCATGGGTGTACCGGCATGGGCCTTGGCGCCGAAGCGGTCGAGCCACTCACCGGCGGCACGGGTCGCTGCCGCGCGGGAGAGGCCGTGCACGGTGCCGAGGTGGGTGAGGTAGCCCTCGGCGGTGAAGGGGAGCGCCTGGGGGAAGCGTTCGGGGACGTAGGCGGTGCGGGGGCGGCCTGTGACCCTGCCTTCGGTGGGGGCGTCCATGCGGGCGAGAAGGCGGAGGAGGGTGGATTTGCCGGTGCCGTTGGGGCCCTCGATGCGGGTCAGGGTGTTCGGGGCCAGGGCCAGGTTCACGTTGCGGAGGATCCAGGGGCCCCTGATTCCGTAGCGGCGGCCGACGTTGTTCAGCTGTAGATCGCTTCGCATGAGGGCATCTTCTCGCGAGAGTGCCGTGGGGAGTGGGTAGTTTGGCGGGTGCGGGTGGGTCCCCCGGTGGTGCTCTCAAGGGGCGGTTCTCCACCTGGCAGACTGGACGTGTGACCAGTGATTCCGCCGTTCCCGGTGACAGCGCCGACCCCTTTCTCAATGAGCCCACCTCGCGCGATGAGGCTCCGCAGTTCGTGTTGCCCCTGGTGGTGCGGATCGAGCGTGACGCTCCCCCGGCGCGTACCGACGCGCTGGAGACCGCTGCCCGTGCCGTGCTGACGATCCTCAGCGACGATCGGGCCGTCGGGGACGGGGAGTGGGCGCAGGTCATGCGGGACTGGCAGGACGCGCGGATCCGGAAGGTAGTCCGGCGGGCGCGTGGGGCCGAGTGGCGGCGGGCCGAGGCGCTGCCGGGGATCACGGTGACCGGTAAGTCCGCGGAGGTACGGGTCTTCCCGCCCGTCCCGCTCGACGGCTGGCCCAAGGATCTTGCCCGGCTCCAGGTCTCCGGCACCGACCTCGACGACCCCGAACCGCCGGCCGACGCGGACCCGACGGCACCGGTGCTCTGGCTGAACCCCGACCTCGACATGTCCGCCGGCAAGACCATGGCCCAGACCGGCCACGGCGCCCAACTGGCCTGGTGGGAACTGTCCGACGACGAGCGGACCGCCTGGCGGCAGGCGGGCTTCCCCCTCTCCGTACGCACCGCCACTCCCGGCCAGTGGGCCGAACTCACCACCAGCGAACGCCCGTTGGTCCGCGACGCGGGCTTCACGGAGATCGCACCCGGACTGACGGTCGCGGTCGAGGGGCACCACCGCGCCGGCGAGTTGCACGCCGAGGAACAAGGACCCGTCGGCTGAAGGGGTGGGGCCCTCCCCCTCCCCCCTCC
>NZ_JAENRY010000027.1 GCF_016612545.1 Streptomyces sp. MBT65
GCGCAGCATCTACGCCGCCTTCGGAAACAAGGAGGAGCTGTTCCGCAAGGCCGTCGACCGGTACCTGCAGGGCCCGGGAGCCTTCGTGGGCCCTGCTCTTGAGCTGCCCACCGCCCGGCAGGTGGCCGAGGCGATGCTGCACGGAGGCGTCAACGCCCACACCCTCCCCGGCTGCCCGCGCGGCTGCCTGCTGGTGCAGTCCGCGCTGGCCGCCGGCCCGGAAAGCGAACCGGTCCGGCGCGACCTGGCCGAACGCCGGGAGGCCGGAGTGGCCGCCCTGCGGAAACGGTTCGAACAGGCCCAGGCCGAGGGCGACCTGCCCCCCACCGCCGACCCGGAAACCCTCGCCCGCTACGTGAACACCGTCGGGCAGGGCCTCGCAGTGCAGGCCTCCGGCGGCGCCAGTCCAGAAGACATGCACCGCGTCGTCGACCAGGCCCTCAGCACCTGGCCGAGCGCCTGAACTTCGGTTCCGGCTGCCGGCGATGATGCGGCTGGAGGCCGACTCCGACGGGCTCCCGGCACGGATCGAGGAGCACTTCGGCTCGCGCGTGCTCGACAGCCTCGCCGAGGCCTCATGACGGCCCCGACGTACAGCGAGAACGAGAGCATGTTCCCCGCGTTCCTGTCATCTCCGGCTTCGACGCTGAAGCGGGTCCACGACTTCCAGAACGCGCACGGTAAGGAGGCAGGGCAGACGACAGCCCGTCTTCCGAGGCAACCACCCCTCGATGCGAACAGAGAGGCATCGCCCGTGAGCCGGCCGACGACCACAACCCCCTTGCCGAGCGACACGAAGGTACTGTCCATCGGCCTGCATCCCAGTGCGCCCGACTACAGCAGGATGCTCGACGGTTTCGACAACGAGGCGATACTCATCGCCCGGATAGAAGCCGGGATCGCGGCGCTGCGCGAGGCGGGGTTCGATGCTGTCCCCTGCCTGATCGACACCTCTCCGGACCGCGCCGAGGCAGCCGTCCGGGAGCTGCTCCAGGAGCATGCGTTCGCCCGGGATCCGGCTGTGCTTCAACACTTCGCCGGAGAACACCGTCGAGGCGTTGAGACGGTGGATCCAGACGTAGGCGTCCCTGCACTCGCCTCTGTACTTGATGGATCAACACCTCCTACTGGTGAGTCATCTGTTGAATGGGCCCATAGGGCACGCATCCTTCCGAATCGACGGACACGGACCACAGTTGACGAATCCGGCGCCCGCGCCACCGTCACCCTGGCCGCCCGCCGACATTCGCACTGGCTTCGGGCCAGGCCGCAGACAGCCCGCCGTTCATCCCTGTACTGCGGCGGAAGATACGGGTCCGCGTGCCCGTAGGCCGCCCTCCTGCCCGGCATGGCGCGGTCGTCGGGGACAAGACATCCCACGCAGACGAGCGTCAAGCCACCTGGACGATTACGGCGCCGCTGCCACGGAACCGCCGCCGTCCCGGAAGCGACCAGCTCACGCACATCGTCGGTGTATTGAGCCTGAGCACCCAGAATTACCGGTGGTCACCATCCGTTGGTGAGCACGTCGTCGAGGGCTGCCACGAACACGTCCGCGCTCGTGGTGGTCAGGCACAGCGGTGGTTTGATCTTCAGGACGCACATTCGGTCCGAGGTCGGTTGCGCGATCACGCCGAGTTCCCGCAGGCGGTCACAGATGGCGGCGGTCTCCTCCGTGGCGGGTTCCAGTGTGTGAGGGTCTCTGACCAGTTCCACGCCCAGGTACAGTCCAGTTCCATGGACAGCACCGATCAGCGGGTGTCTGTCCGCGAGTTCCTGCAGTCTTGACCGCAGGTAGGCACCCACGGCGCTGGCGTTTTCCTGCAGCCTTTCGTCGCGAAGCACGTCGAGCACGGTCAGGCCGACCACAGAGCTGACGGGGCTGCCACCGGCCGAGGAGAAGAAGTATCCCTGGGGACGGTATGCCTCGGCGATGTCGCGGCGTGTGATCACCGCACCGAGCGGATGTCCGTTCCCCATCGCCTTGGCGATCGTGACGATGTCCGGCACGACCCTCTGCTGCTCGAATCCCCAGAACCACGACCCGAGCCGTCCGAGGCCGACCTGGACCTCGTCCGCGATGCACAGACCGCCCGCGGCGCGGGTTGCGGCATAGACCTGCGCCAGGTAGCCGTCAGGAAGCTCGATGCCGCCGGCATTGCCGTAGTACGGCTCGCAGAGGAACGCCGCAGGCGGACGGCCGGACCGGGCCAGGTCGGTGATCACGGCAGCGGCCTCGGGGCCGTAGCGGTCGGCTTCCGGGCCCCGGTGCGTTCCGCGGTAGGAGTTCGGTGCCGAGACCGTGTGGACCCAGGCGGGGCGGGATTCGGCAGCTGCGGGGTTGTCCACGGTCGAGGTGGAGACGGCGTCGCTGGCGTAGGTCCACCCGTGGTATGCCTCGTCCATCGCGACGACGTCCTGTCGTCCGGTCGCGGCCCAGGCCAGCCGCAGTGCCAGGTCGACGGCTTCGGAGCCGCTGTTCACGAGGAATACGGTGTTCAGCTGGTCGGGCAGCGTCGCAGTCAGCTGTTCGGACAGCCGCACCACCGACTCGTAGTGGAACCGTGAGTTGGTGTTCAGGAGCTGCCACTGCTGGTGCACGGCCGAAGCGAGCCGGGGATGGCCATGTCCCAGGACGGTCACGTTGTTGACCATGTCGAGGTAGCCGCGGCCCTCCATGTCCACCAGGTAGTGCCGCCAGCCGCGCTCGATCCGTGGCGGTGCGGTGAAGTAGTGCTCCTGGACGGTGGCGTAGGACCGTTCGCGGCGCTCCAGCAGGGCCGGTGCGGGGTCATCTGCCGCCGGTCTGGCGGGAGCCGGTGTGATCAGCTCGGTGGGATCCGGAGAGAGTGCCAGCCAGCTGGCCGCCAGCTCAGGTGTCACGAAGCGCGGCGGCAGTCCCTCGGCCAGTCGTGACAGCTGGACGTGGATTCTGTGGCCGCTGTCGCCCGCAGCGACGGTTCCCATTGGCTGTCCGGCCCGGACCACTCCGGTGCAGTCCACGTCGATGCCGTCCAGGACGAGGCGCAGACCGTCGGATGTCAGGGTCAGGCCGTTTTCGGCGTGCCGGGTGACTGTGCCCGGCCATGGGGCCCGGACCTGTGTGGGTCCGGTGAGGTGAGCCTCGATTCCAAGCGCCAGCGTGGCCGCGACTCGGGTGGAGTCGACGGTTGTTCGGGTGAGGCGGTGCTCGCCGTGCCGTGTGAGTACCGCACCGTTGGCGACCAGAGCCTCGGCGGCCAGGGTGGACTCGGCGTCAGCGCCGAGCCACCGTCCTGAGTGCAGGGTGTCGGAGGTGACCGACAGGTCGAGCGTGCTCACCTTGCCCGCCAGTTCCGGGAAGAGGTGCCGTGCGCCGACCGGCAGACCGGTGGTCGGCTCCCGGCGGTCCCCGATGCCTTCGAGGGAGTGCTGGAAGTGAGCTGTCATCACCTCCGTCGGGACCGCCGTACTGGCTTCGAACATCGCCCATTCACCGTCCAGGGCTGCCGCCGTATAGGCGTTGCCGGGATCCATCAGAGCGTCGTACTGGCCGCATGCGACAAGAACGCAGCCACGTAGGACGATCAACGGCCACAGCACCTGTACTTCGGCGCCACTCAGCGGCCGGACGCCGTGGAAGGCCCGTACGGCGGGGAGGACCGAGGCGGGCGTGGCTCCGTGGTGGTGCAGGACCGAGGTACAGGTGACAGCCAGCTCGGCGACGGCCCAGCTGTGCATGAGGTCCCCGAAGTCGATCACACCCACCGGCATGGGGCGGCCGTCGGGTTCCGTCTCACACACCACGTTGTTGTCGGTGACGTCGCCGTGGATCACCTGAACGGGCAGTTCGGCCGCATACCGGTCGAGGAGTTCATGGGCCGCGTGAGCGGCCCGCAGCACCTGGTCGGCGCGTTTCCTGTCGGCCATGTGCGGCGCCAACGACGTCACGACCGCGCGGGCGTTGCGCAGGTCCCACAGCAGTGGCCGGCCCTCGGCGGGTGCCTCGAAGTTCTCCAGGCCGACGGTGATGCGTCCGGCGAGTTCACCCAGGCGCGCGACGACCCGTGGCGCCAGGTATCGGCTGTCCATGATCGGTTCGCCCGGGACGTAGTCGAGCAGTTGGCAGTCGAGTTCCTGGCCGTTCACGCTGATGCGTTGGATGAACTCTCCGTCGGCCCCACGGTGGGCACGGGGCAGGCGCAGATCCGGCACAACGCCGGCCAGCCGCTCGACGGCCTCGCACTGGGCTCGCAGGGTGGCGTTTTCGGACACCGGATTGAAGATCTTGAGTACGTATCCGTCCTGGCCGGGGCCTGTGTGCACCCGGAAGTTGCAGTCCTGGGCGCTGCCCAGTTCCTCCAGCGCGCCACTGACCCCGAATCGTTCCGCGAGGCAGAGGGCGGCCTGCTCCTTTCCGACCGGGATCATGGGCGTCACCTGCCAGTGCTCCGGACCAGTGCCGTCTGGGCTGGTACTCATTGCATGCTCCATTCGTCTTCGTCCGTCATCCGGCGTCGGGCCGGTCAGGCAGGCTCGGCGAGTGTGGTCAGGGAGAGGTGGCTCGCCCGCTCGCCGCCCGTGGTGAGGGTCTGGGTGCTGGGGCGGCCCGCTGCGGCAAGCCATGGGTTCTCGTCCGTACCGGGGTGCCACACGTAGTGGGGGAAGTCGCTGCAGCAGAGCTGCAGGCGCAGCCGGTGTCCCGGGCGCAGTCGGTAGCCGAGGTGTCCGAGGTCGATGGTCACCTGGTCGGGGAGTTCGCGGTCCTGTGAAGCGATCACGCTCTGGCCCCGTAGAAGCAGGCGCGCCTCGTTTGCGGGCGAGACGTCGTAGAGCTTGGCGAACAGGTGCATGCAGGGGGCTGTGGAGCGGGCCGTGAGCGTGACTCGGGCCGGGCCGGCCAGGTCGCACGGTGCCGTCGCGCGTTCACTGGTGAAGGTGAGAACGTCGGGGCGGGAGTGCACTCGGCTCTGGTCGGGCCATTCGCGCAGCGCGGAGAAGGGGTCGGCGATGACGCTCGGTACCAGATCGTCAGGGTCGTGGACCCAGCTCATGGTTTCGGGGAGTCTCTTCTGCTGCTCGCGGAGCGTGCCGCCGTCCGTGTCCAGGACCGCCCTGGTGGGCGAGGCCAGGTGGAGACGGAGTTCGCGGGTGCCGGGGGGCGGCCAGCTCTCGGCCGTCTGAGGGCCGATGTGCCCGAGGTTCCAGCGGACGCGCGGCAGTTGTTCAGCACTGTCCTCTTCCTTGAGGAAGATACGGAAGAACTCCAGCACGGGCTCGACATAGCGGGCGACGAGTCGGCTCAGCGCGGCGTCGTCGACACTGTGGTCGTTCTCGGGCGTGACCGGGGCCTGGGACAGGTGGTAATTCTCGTGGTCCACCGAATCGGCGAAGAGGTAGGTCAGC
Organism: Streptomyces sp. MBT65; assembly: GCF_016612545.1. Classification (GTDB taxonomy): domain Bacteria; phylum Actinomycetota; class Actinomycetes; order Streptomycetales; family Streptomycetaceae; genus Streptomyces. Next base: position 5,386 of record NZ_JAENRY010000027.1, read on the forward strand.
GGCCCCCAGGAGGAGTGGGCCGCCATGGCGCTGTAGTCGCGCATGGATTCAGTCTGGAGGTTGTCGAACCAGCCGACTCCGTGCAGCGTCGGCACCGGTCGCGCCTGCAGGGGGTGGCCCTGGGGGTAGAGATCGAGAGCCAACGGGTGCGGCACACAGGAGTCGAAGGCGGATGACCGCATTCCGGTGACGGCGAACTTCTCCTCCAAGGCGTCGATCAGCGGCCGGCGATCGTAGTCGATGGAGTGGGACACGATGTCGGGGCCGGCCCAGTAGTCGGCCAGGTATTCGGCCCCGTACAGCGTGACGATGCTCCGCGGTTCCCAGCGGGGCACGACAGCGGCGAGTTCCATCGAGGTGGCCCGGGGCACGATGGCGCGCAGTGCCGGGTGGCCGGTGGTGACTGCTGCCCACTGGGTGAAGCCGAAGTACGAGTCCCCGCACATGCCGACGCGACCATCGGACCACGGCTGGCGGGTGATCCAGTCGATCGTGTCGTAGCCGTCCTCCGCTTCGTGCTCGAAGGGGCGCGTCTCGCCCTGCGAGCGGAACTTGCCTCGGACGTCCTGGACGACGAGGGCGTAGCCGTGGCTGGTGAAGTGGGGGGCGAGTTGCGCCATGAGCATGTACCGGCTGTTCTTGTCGTACGGGAGTCGGAACAGCACGGCGGGGCAGGGCTCGGGAGAGGAGGGAATGTAGAGGTCCGTCGCGAGTTCGGCACCGTCCCGCATGGGAACCATGCGCTGTTCGGCCGATTCGTTCAGAGGGGCGGGGCCTATGTGTTCGTAGGCGGTGGGCATGGGGCCGGGTCCTTTCGACGGTAGGGGCCGAGGGGCGGTGTGCGTACGCGGTTCAGGCCGTCTTGCTGCCTGCGACAAGTTCGGTGCCGACACCGATTGGCCGCGGCGACACCGGAGTGAGCGCGTCCGAGTCGCGCCGGACTCGTCAGCGGCCGGCGAATGTGTCGGCCAGGCGTGCCCATCGGCTCGTGGTGCGCTGCTCAGGGCGGCTCTCCCGGCGGTCCGCCGCGCGGTAGAGCGCGTACATGGTCTGCACGCCGAGCCAGCGCAGCGGTTCCGGTTCCCAGCGCCGGATCCGCCTGTTCACCCAGGGAAGGCAGGTCAGTTCCGACTTCTCCCCGAGCACCAGATCCGCGAGTGTCCGGCCCGCCAGATTGGTGGTGGTCAGACCGCTGCCGACGTAGCCGCCGGCCATCGCGACACCGGTGTCGCGATCGTGATTGACGGTGGTGCACCAGTCGCGCGGCACAGCGAGTACTCCGCACCATGCGTGGTCGATCCGCACGCCGGCGGTGGCGGGGAACAGGGTGTGCAGGGTGGCGATCAGCGACTTCACGGTGGCGTCCGGGGTGCGCCCGCGGTCGTCCGTCCGTGAGCCGAAGCGGTAGGGGTTTCCACGCCCGCCGAGCGCGATGCGGCCGTCGGCGGTCCGCTGTGCGTACAGATATGCGTGGGCGCTGTCGCCGAGGACCTCGGCTCCGTGCCAGCCCACCTGGTCCATGACCGCGTCGGGCAGCGGCTCCGTCACGATCATGGAGGAGTTCATCGGAAGCCAGGTGCGGCGCTGCCCGGGCAGGCCCGCGCTGAAGCCTTCCAGGCACTGCACCACGTGCTCGGCGGTTACCGTGCCCCGGTCGGTGGTGACCTGATGGGGCGAGACCGCCGTCGCCGCGGTCTGCTCGTAGATGACGGTCCCCTGTGCCTCCACCACCCGGGCGAGCCCTCGTACGAGCTTGGCCGGCTGGACCCTGGCGCAGTGCGGGCTGTAGGCAGCCGAGAGGGCCGACGGCACGTTCATGCGGCGGCCGAGTTCGGCGGTCGTCAGCTCGTGGAAGTCTGACTCGCCGGCGCCCCACGACCGTTCGTACTCGACCTGCTGGCGCAGGCGGGCACGCTGTGCCTGCGAGCGGGCGATGAGCACCATTCCGTCCTTGACGATGTCGGCCTCGATGCGCTCCCTGGCCGCCACCGCGATCACCTCGTCCACGGCGCCGCGCAGGGCGGCGAGCAACTGGGTCACGCCTTCGCGGCCATGGGCGGCGGCGTAGCGTTCGCGGGGGCCGGCCAGCTCGGCCGACAGCCACCCGCCGTTGCGGCCCGAGGCACCGAACCCGGCGAACTCTCGCTCGATGACGACGATCCGCAGATCGGGCCGGGCCCGCGCCAGGTAGTAGGCGGTCCACAGTCCGGACAATCCGGCCCCGATGACGGCGACATCCGCCGTCACGTCCTTCGTCAGGGCGGCACGGTGTGCCGTCACGGGCTCGTCCTGGTACCAGAAGGAGACGTCCCCGTTGGGGATGTGTGATGCAGGAGGCACGGTGGCTGTTGTCCTCTTCGATCTCATGCTTTCCTCCAGGCAGGGCGGCGGACTGTGGCATGTCGGAGCGCAGGGCAGCGAGTTCGAGACGTGAGGGACGGTCGGAACACGGTGGGCTCCCAGCAGAGGATTTCGGTGCCGAAATCACTGCGGGCGGCCCGTCATCGGCTCCGCCCGTCTCCCCCGCGGCGCGGCCGGTTCGTGCGCAAGCGGCCCGTCGTAGGTGGGGTTCGGACGGTGGCAGCGTCCGAACCCGCGGCCTTGACGGACTTCACGAACCCGAGGAGCGCCAGGCGCGGAACGTCCGGGCTCGCTTTCGTTCAGGCCCCCATTATGTATGACTCAATATATATCCTACGTTATTTTTAACAAGGGGTCGTCCGAGGCCGGCTGCAGTACTACCGGGGATTCACCGGCGAGAAGATGAGCCGGCCCCGAGCAACCTCTCAGCCGGCGACGACGTAGAGCTTTCGCAGTGCGGTGCGAACCTCCCACTCGGCCCGCTCCCCCGCATGCAGGCGTACGACGACACCGGGGGTGAGCTCGACACTCTCCCCGGTGTCGAATCGCACGGTCGCCTCCCCGTCCAGCACGACGAAGATCTCGTCGGCCTCGACATCGCGGACCGTGCCGCCCGTCAGTGCCCACAGCCCGACCTCGATCCCCCTGAACTCGCCCAAGGTTCTCCCCCATGCCACCGGACATCCCGCGAGAACGACGGCCTCCTCCAGTGGCAACGAAGTGAGATCGGCCTCGTATGCGTCGACGCAACGGTCCATCAGGACAACATCCTTGGATTCAAGATCTGTCAGCTCTCGTCGATCACGAGATCTGTCGTCGGAACCGAACTGCAGAGCAGCACCGTTCCGTCACGGGGTTCCACAAGCGGGTCGACGAGATACGCCGTACGGCCATGGACGGTTGACGCACAGGTCCCGCACACTCCGGCACGGCAGTCGGCGCGCAGCGTCAGCCCCTGGGACTCCGCCAGGTCGAGGAGCGTTCCCGACGCGGGACTCCACTCGGCCATCGCCCCTGACGGCCGATAGGTCACCTGGAACGGACCCGCGTGCGGGGCCGGCCGCGGTGTGACGTCCACCGGCCTGGGTGAATAGAACGCGTCGTACCGGATCGAGGTCGCAGGCACACCCGCCGCCTGCACGATCTCCCTCATCTCGCGGACGAATGAAGCGGGTCCGCACAGGTGGACTTCCGTGGAGACTGCTTCCGCCAGGATGCTGGTGATGAACGCGCCGTCAGGACGTCCGCGGCGATGTTCCACCGCACCGTTCTCGGGCTGGGGCCGTGTCACGTGCAGGTGCAGGCGGGCGCGGCTCAACTGTGCGATGGCTGACTGGAGTTCGTCCCGGTGCGGAAGACTTTCGTAATCGCGGACGACGTGTACGAAGTCCACCGGGCGGTCGCTGCTCCCGGCCACCAGGGCGTGGGCCATGGCGAGCGCCGGAGTGATGCCGATGCCGGCCGTCAGGACCAGGAGCGGGCGGTCCTCGTCCGCGTCGATGACAGCATCCCCGAACGGGCCGGTGACCAGGACATGTTCACCCTGCTGCAGACGGGAGAGCCACGGTGACACCACGCCGCCGTCGCGATACTCCGCGGTGATGCGTGCGGGTCCGTCACCGGCGCGGCTGATCGTGTAGTTGCGCCATCCTGGAGCGTCCACCCCGAGGCGGTGTACTCGCAGATACTGACCGGGCCGCGCCGTCGCGAAAGCGGGGCTCGGATCCTCGAACTCGATGCTGGTGGCGGTAGCGGCAGCCCGGCTCACCGAGGTCACCCTGGCCATCCGTGGCGCTGAAGCGATCTCCGTCCGACTCATCTTCTGGCCCGCGTACGTGAGCGGGCGGCGTACACCGACGTGCACATGCTCGCCGACCTGGAGCAAGCCCGGCGTCGCGACCTGGGCATAGACCCCGCAGTAGCGGTGTCCGAAGTGGCCGGCGAGGATCCCGGGGACATTGACCTCGGTGCCTCCGGTGGCGGGGTCGACGGCCGTCGCCCTGCACCGCTCTATGGGCCGCAGCACATCGAGGTCGACCTCACCGATGCGCAGGCCCGCGCCCAGGAGACCGAACTCGGCCCACGGGGGCAGGCCGTCGACGTACAGGTTGGCTCTGAACCGCCGCGGATCGAGCGGGGTCTTCGCGACGCGCGCGATGTCGCGGACGGTGGCCAGGTTGATGATCGATATCGGGGCGTCGGCGAAGTCCCACAGATGGCTGCCGGAGGAGGCAAGGCGCGCGGTCCGGCCCGGGGTACCGAACCAGTGCTGGATGCGGGACACGACGAACTCGTCGTCGTCCAGGCGGCCGTCCTCCCGGAGTCGGAGCCGCAGTTCTTCGCCGTCCCGGGCCGTGAGAACGACCTCGGCGCCCTCCGTTCCGGTGTCCGCGACGATGCGGGCCGAGTAGCCTCCGAGATCCGGTCGGGTGTCCAGGGCGTGGAAGGCCTCGTAGCTCGTCCAGTTGCCGAAACTCTCCAGTGGGATCACATCGTTGGCCAGGCCGAGCAGACGGTCGAAGCGCAGGCCGTCCAAACCGAGAAACGCTTCGTCGAGTGCCTCGCCTCCCAGCCCCTTGACCGGATAGCGCCCGATGCCCGCCAGCCTTGCAATGGGTGCGGGGCCGCGCCCGGTCTCCTGGGATGAGCGAGGTTGTCCTTGAAACTGCACAGCCCTCATTCCTCGGATCCCAACACTGCAGACCGCGCATGGCCGGTGAGGTGGCCGTCGGCGTACAGCGCCTGAGTGCCGGAATGCCACAGGCAGTGCGGGAAGTCACCGTCGGCAATCTGCTCCATGAAGCGGTAGCGGCCGTGCTGGTCATACGGCGGGCGGAACAACACCGTGCGCCGGCGGTCCGAGGAGGTGGGGAGACAGACGTCGGCAGCCTGTGCGACGCCGTCCCGCATGGGCACCCGGTACTGCTCGGCCGCCCCGACAAGGGGGGCGGGGCCTATGCGTTCAGTGGCGATGGGCATCGGCGAAGGTCCTTGTCAGGCTGTGGCGTTGGAGGCGGCGCGGCGGCGCGGGATCCATCCGGGCCGGGGGACGGCGGACAGCAGGCGCTGCGTGTAGGGGTCCTCAGGGTGGTCGAGGATGCGGGCGGTCGGGCCCGCTTCGACGACGCTGCCGTGGTGCATGACGACGCACTCGTCGCTCACCTGGCGAACGACGCCCAGGTCGTGGGAGATGAACAGGTACGCCACCTGGGTCTCGGCGCGCAGGTCCGCGAGCAGGTTGATGATCTGGGCCTGGACGCTGACGTCGAGCGCGGCCACCGCCTCGTCGAGGATCAGCAGCCGGGGACGTAGCGCCAACGCGCGGGCGATGGCGGCGCGTTGGCGCTGGCCGCCGGAGAGCGCGCGGGGGCGGGCGGCGCCCTGACGCTCGTCCAGGCCGACCTGCCGCAGGAGTTCCCGGACGCGGTCGCCGTGGTGTGCGGTGTCGTCGGGGAAGTGGACGCGCAGGATCTCCTCGATGGCCGCGGCCACGGTCTGGTGCGGGTCGAGAGAGGTGTAGGGGTCTTGGAAGACCATCTGGACCTCGCGGGCCCGTGCCCTGCGGTCCCGTTGCCGGATGCGGCCTCCTGCCCGGGCCGTACCGTCGTACTCGACGAGGCCGGAGGTGGGTGTCTCCATGCCGGCGATCATCCGTGCGACGGTCGTCTTGCCGGACCCTGACTCCCCCACCACGGCCAGGGAGCCGCCTGCGGGCAGGGCGAACGACACGTCGTCCACGGCGACGAAGCCCTCTCCGCTCCCGGACCGGGGCGGAGGGAAGACCTTGCGCAGCTTTTCCACGCGCAGCAGCGGGGTCATACCGTCTCCGATCGTTGCGGGGCGTCGAACGTGATCCGGCCGCGCAGTTCCTCGGCCCGGTGGCAGGCCACCTGGTGGTCGTCCAGTACGCGCAGCTGCGGGCGTTCGGTGCGGCACCGGTCCTGGGCGAAGGGGCAGCGGTCGGCGAAGACGCACCCCGGGCCCGCTTCGAAGGCCGAGACCGGGCGCCCCGGGATCGCCCACAGGCGCTGGACGTCCACGGTGCTGGGGCGGGAGGCGAGCAGGCCCACGGTGTAGGGGTGGCGGGCCGTGTCGTGGAGGTCCTTCGCGCTCGCGCTCTCCACGACGGTTCCCGCGTACATGACGGCGATCCGGTCGGTGACCGCGGCGGCCAGGTCGAGGTCGTGGGTGATGAAGACCATGGCGAGGCCGCGCTCCACGCGCTGTTCGTGGAGGATGGCCATGACCTCTTCCTGGGTGGTGACGTCCAGGGCGGTGGTCGGCTCGTCGGCGATGATCAGACGGGGGCGGGCCAGCAGCGCGGAAGCGATCATGACGCGTTGTAGCAGGCCGCCGGAGAGCTGGTGGGGGTACTGGCCCATGCGGCGCGGTGCGTCGGCGATGCCCACCTCCCGCAGCAGGGCGACGGCCCGCTCGGCGGCCTCGGTACGGGGTACGGAGGCGGTGCTGCGCAGGCCTTCGGTGAGGAAGTCGCCGATGGTGCGCACCGGGTTGATGTGGGCGCGCGGATCCTGGTGGATCATCGCCACCTCGCGGGCGCGGTAGCGGCGCAGAGCGCGGCGGTCCATCCCGGTCACGGGCACCGCGTCGAAACGTACGTCGCCGTCCACCATGGACCCGGTGGGCAGCAGGCGCATCAGGGCGCGGGCCGTCATCGACTTGCCGGACCCGGACTCACCGACGAGTCCGAGTGCCTCGCCCGGCATCAGGGTCAGGTTGACGTCGTGCAGGACGCGGCGCAGGTGTCCGCGGACGGGGATGTCGAGGCGGAGGTGCGCGACTTCGACCAGGGGGTTGTTCATGCGTTGGCCTCCGCGCGGTCGGCGAGCCGTTCTCCGAGCAGGTTGAAGGCGACGACGGTGACGACGATGGCGAGGCCGGCGGCGAGCGCGGCCTGGGGCTGGCCGTTGAGCAGGGCCGTCTGGCCGTCGGCGATCATCAATCCCCAGTCCGTGGTGGGCGGTTGGACGCCCAGGCCGATGTACGAGATCGCGCCGAGTTCTACCAGTGCGGTCCCGAAGCTGATGACGGCCTGGGCACGGATGACCGGCAGCAGGTTCGGCAGGATGTGCCGGGTACAGATCCGCCAGGCGGACAGACCGGCCAGCTCGCAGGCCTCGACGTAGGGCAGATGGCGTTCCCGGTGCGCGACCGAGCGGACGATGCGGGTCAGGTACGGGGTGTACGCGATGGCCAGCGCGGTGACCGGCGCGGTCAGCCCGGAGCCGAACAGGGCCACGGCCAGGACAGCGAACAGCAGGCCGGGGAAGGCGAACAGCACGTCGGACAGCCGGGTCACCACCTGGTCGAACCAGCCGCCGTACCAGACGGACGCGATGGCCAGCGCGGTACCGGCGACCGTGGCGACGGTGACCACGAGGGCGGGCCCGAGCAGGCTCAGCCGTGCCCCGTACAGCAGGCGGGAGAGGATGTCGCGGCCGAGGGAGTCGGTGCCGAGCCAGTGCTGCGCCGAGGCGCCCTGACCCGCCGCGAGGACGTCGGTCTGGGCCGGGTCGTACGGCGCGAGCAGGGGTGCCGCCACCGCGACGCAGACCAGCAGGACGCAGATGGTCGTGGCCACGACAAGTACGAGGTCGGTCGAGCGCAGGCGGCGGGTGGCCCGGACCAGGGGTGCGGGGGCGGGCAGCCCGGTGAGCGCGGTCATGCCGTACCGCCTTTCGTGCGCAGGCGCGGGTCGAGGAGGAGGTGGAGGGCGTCGACGAGACCGGTGACGACGACGAAGACGGCGACCAGCAGCACGCTGATCGCGAGCACCACGTTGTAGTCCTTGGCGGACACGCTGCTGATGAGCAGGGAACCGAGTCCGTCCAGGCCGAAGGCCTGCTCGACGACGACCGCCCCGGCCAGCAGCCCGGCCACGGTGAGGCCCAGCACGGTCGTGATGGGGATCGACGCGTTGCGCAGGACGTGCCGGCGGAAGACCAGGCCCGGAGCGACGCCCCTGCCGCGTGCGGTCTCGACGTGTTCGCGCGACCCTTCGGTGCGGATGGAGGTGCGGGTGATCTGGGCGACCCAGGCGCTCCAGCCCAGGGCCAGCGCGACGGCGGGGAGGGTCAGGTGCCACACCCGGTCGCCGAGTCCGCCGGAGCCCGCTCCCGTCGCCGGGAACCAGCCCAGCTTCAGGGCGAAGACGCTCACCAGCAGGGAGGCGGCGACGAAGCCGGGGATGGCGACGCCGACCGCGGTCAGGGTGACCACATACGGGCTGAGCCGTCGGAAGGCTCCGCCGATGATGCCGAGGGTCACGCCCAGCACGGCGATGAGGAGAGCGGCGTACGCGATCAGCAGGAGTGTGGTGCCCAGGCGCGGTCCGATCAGGTCGGCGACGTCCGTGCGGTACGTGATGGAGGTGCCCAGCCGTCCTTGGGGCAGACCCGTCAGCCAGTGCCAGTAGCGGACCACGAGAGGGTCGTCCAGGCCGAGTTCGTGGCGTGCGGTGGCGAGCTGCGCGGGGGTGGCGTGGGTGCCCGCGAGCTGGACCGCCGGGTCGCCGGGGGCCGCGCCGAGGGCCGCGTACACCGCGAAGGAGGAGATCAGAAGGGTGGCGAGCGGGCCGACGAGCCGCTTCGCCGCGGCAGTGAGTCGGTATGCCGGGAACCTGCGGCGAACCGGTGGGGTGGCGGGGGGAGCAAGGGTCATGATGTCGTGCGATACGGCCGGGTGCCGGCTGCATCTCCTCCGTCCGTACCTGGCGGTGGATGGCGGGGTTCGTGGCGGCACGGTGGTCCGGGCCGCCACGCGGTGATCGGCTACTTCGCGGGCCCGATGAGGGCGAGAGACGGCTGGAACATGTAGGCGAACGAGGTCGTGGCGCCCGAGAATTTGTTGTTCAGGTAGGACACCTCGTTCAGCCCGACCAGGGAGGTGGTCAGGTTCTCCGCCTCGTACACCTTCTGCGCCTTCACGATCAGGTTCGCCCGTTCCTTGGCGTCGTCGCTCTGCTGGGCCTGGGCGAGAGCATCGGTGACGGTCGGGTCGTCGTAGCCGGTGTAGTTGTAGGCGGCGTCCGGCAGGAGGGTGAGGCCGAGCTGTTCCAGCGGGTCGGCGACCTGGTTGTAGCTGACGCTGAGCAGCAGGTCCACGTCCTTGCGCGCCGAGGGGTCGACGAAGATGGTGCCGTACTGGAGCGGCTGCAGGGCCTGGATCTGCACGGTCAGCCCGATGGCCTTGGCCTGCTGTTGGATGAGCTGGGCGAGCTGGGACTGGGTGGCGTCTCCCGCGAGGGTGACGAGCTTGACCGGCTTGCCGGGGGCGTCGGCCGAGTCGATGAGCTTCTTGGCCGCGTCGACGTCGTAGGCGTTGGACTTCTCGTACGCCCCGTAGGCGTCCTGGTAGACGCTGCGGGCGTCCGGGTCCCAGGTGCTCTTGGGAAGGTAGGTGTAGTTGGCCTCGCCGGCACCGTTGAAGACGACTTTGGCCAGGGCAGCGCGGTCGATGGAGGTGAACAGGGCCTTTCGGACCGCCTTGTCGGCCAGCGGGCCTCCCGAGCGGGCGGCGGCCAGGTTGACGTACTGGATCGACGGGCCGAAGTGCACCGTGCCCTTCGAGCTGGACTTCAGGCGGGGGATCGCGGCCGGGGGGACCTCGTAGGCGCCGTCGAGCTCGCCCGACACCAGGGCCTGTGTCAGAGCGGTGGAGTCCGTCAGGAACTTGAGCGTCGCCGTCTTGGCATGGGCCTTGTAGGCGGGGTTCCAATAGGCGTCGTTGCGCTCGAGCTCGATGCCGGAGCCCGCGTTCCACTGCTTCAGTTCGAAGGGGCCGCTGCACATCAGGCCGCCCTTGGCGGTGCCCAGGTTCTTGCCCGCCTTGACGGCGTACGCCTTCTCGACGATGCCGCCGACGGGGCTGGCGAGCTCCTTGGTGAACAGCTCGTCATAGGTCTTGAAGCGGACGGTGACCTGGTGGGTGCCAGTCGCCTTGATGGACTTCACCTTGGCGAACAGGAAGTGGGAGGGCGCCTGCGGGTCGAGGTTGCGGCCCAGGCTGTAGGCGACGTCCTCGGCGGTGAGCGGGTGGCCGTTCCAGAACTTCACGCCCTCGCGGATCGTGTAGACCACGGTCAGCTTGTCGGGCCGGGAGGTGGAGGTGGCGAGGTTCGGGCTGGTGGTGAAGTTCGGGTTGGTGCGGAAGAGCGGGTCGCACAGGTTGGACAGCACCAGGTCGACGCTGAAGTCGTACGCGTTCAGCGGGTCGAGCGATCCCGGTTCGCCGTGCGGCAGGCCCCAGGTGAGGTGGTCGATGTCGCCCGCGGCGGCCTTGGGCAGGGACGCGGTCAGAGACGGACTCGCGGCCGACCCGGTGGGCGACTCCGATGTGCCGGACGAACAGGCGGTGCCGACGGCGAGGACGAGCGCGGTCAGCGCGGCGGCGCTGCCGGCCCGTCGGTGTGCCGCCGCTCTGCGGGCCGCCGGAGCGGCGGTCGGGTGAGTGGTCATCTCGTGCTCCTGGGACGGGTCGTGACGAGCGGAGGGCGGCGGGTGGACCACTCGGTGGCCGCCTCGTAGCAGGCGGCGGCGCGCAGGATGTCCGCGTCACCGTGGTAGGGGCCGATGATCTGCAGCCCGACCGGCAGACCGTGCGAGTCGAATCCGCAGGGCACGGTGACGGCGGGCAGACCGGCGTGGCTCGGCGGTTCGGTCAGGCGGTGGAAGGCGAGACCCGGCTCGGCCACCGCCTGCCCGTCGACATGGGTCGGGCCGGCGGCGGGACCCGGGTGCGGGAACACGACGGACGGCATCGTCGGGGTGAGCAGGAGGTCGTAGCGCGAGAAGACGGCGGCGAAGCCCTCCGCGATCCGGGCGCGCGCGGAGGCCGAGTGCCGCAGGTGGTCGGCCGCCGTGAGGGTGCGTCCCTTCTCCGCGAGGCGGCTGATGATCGGGGGCGAGCCGGCCGGGTCCCAGCCCTGCTCGATCAGCTCGTCAAGAGCCACGGTGAACGCGGGTGTCCAGAAGTCCTGGAAGTACTGGACGGCGTCGGGCAGGTCGATGTCCACCGGCTCGACGTGGGCGCCCAGGTCCTCGGCGAACACCCGCAGTGCCTGTTCGAACCGGTCGCGTACGTCGGGGTCGACCGGGCCCTGCCCAAAGTCGGGGCTGTAGGCGACGCGCAGCCCGCGCACGCTCGCGTCGCGGAGAGCGTCGGTGAAGGGAACCAGCGGCGCCGGGAGGGCCATCGGCTCATGGGGATCGGGGCCGGCCGTGGCCTGGAGCATCAGTGCAGCATCCGCGACCGTACGGGTCAGCGGGCCACAGGCGGCGACCAGACCGTAGACGTCGGCCTCGCCGTGGATGGGGATCCGCCCGGTGGAGGCTTTGAGGCCTACCACCCCGCAGCACGAGGCGGGGACGCGGATGGAGCCGCCCCCGTCGCTCCCCCAGGCGAGCGGGGCGAGGCCGGACGCCACCGCGGCGGCCGCACCTCCACTGGAGCCGCCCGCGGTCCTGGTGGTGTCCCAGGGGTTGTTGGTGATGCCGGTCAGGGGGCTCTCGGTGACCCCGAGCATCCCGAACTCAGGAGTGCAGGTCTTGCCGACCAGGATCGCTCCGGCCGCCTTGAGACGGGACCACGCCAAGGTGTCGCGCTCGGGCACATGGTCCTTGAAGGCCACCGATCCATAGGTGGTGCGTACCCCGGCGGTGTCCGTGAGGTCCTTGACCGTGATCGGCACGCCGTGCAGCGGAGCGAGCTGTCCGGCCGGCGTGGCCGTCACTTGTCGTTCGGCCTCCCGTGCTGCGGCGAGAGCCTGCTCGGCGGTCACCGTCACGAAGGCGTTGACGAGGGGGTCGACCCGCTCGATCCGGGCCAGCACGGCTTCGACCGCTTCGACCGGTGACACTGCGCGTTCTCTGATGGCGCGGGCCAGCTCGGTGGCCGGCATGTCGCACAGCTGGTCGTCACTCATCGCGACACTCCTCGTCTTCGTTGTCTCCGTCGTCGCCAGGCACCCAGAGCACCCGCCACTGGGCGGTGAACCCGGGCCGTTTCCTGTTCTCGACCTCGATCACGCAGTCGAACAGGAGCAGGTAGTTGTCGCCGCGAGGCTCGGCCTCAAGGACCTCGAACGTCAGCCGCATGCGCTCACCGGCGCGCACCGGGGAGACGAAGCGCACACGGTCAAGCCCGTAGTTCCAGCCGGCGATCTCCCCGGGAGCGGGCCGCAGGACCCTGCTCATCAGATGGTCGAGGAGGCTGAGCAGATGGAAGCCCTCGACCAGTTGCTCGGGGTAGACGGACAGGTCGTATCCGTCCGGGTTCTCGTCGACGTAACTCGCCTCGTCGAACAGCGGCAGCTTGTTGGCGTCGACGGCGAACCAGTCGCCGGTGAACGAGCGGCCGGCGAGGGACGGGATCTCCGCGAACGTGACCGTCACGCCGTCCTGGGCCAGGGCGGTGTTGGGAGCGTTGATGTCAGGCATGGTGAGCCACCAGGAGGGAGTCGACGATCAGGACGCGGCCGGTGCCGTGCTCGACAAAGACGGGGTTGAGATCGCCCTCGGCGAGCAGGTCCGCGAAGTCGGCGGCCAGCAGGGAGAGCCGGTGCACCGCGTCTGCGAGGGGGCCCGTGTCGGTCTTGGGCTGGAGGTTGCGGTAGCCGTCCAGGACAGTGCCGAGGCGGGTGCGGGCGATGACCTGTCGGGCTTCGACCGGGTCGATGGGGGCCAGTGCGGACGCCGTGTCCCTGTGAAGTTCCACGAGCGTACCGCCGGTGCCGACGGTCGTGACGGCGCCGAAGACCGGGTCCGACACGAAGCCGATCATGGCCTCCGTGCTGTCGCCGACCTGCCGCTGTATCTCGAAGCCGTCGATGACAGCGTCGGGGCGGGCCGCACTCACTCGGTCCCGGATGCCGTCGACAGCGAGCCGCAGTGCGGCCTCGTCCTTGACGTCGAGGACTACCCCGCCGAGGTCGGAACGGTGCGCGACATCAACTGACGCGACCTTCACGACTACCGGATATCCGTGAGCCGAGGCCCATCGCACCGCGCCTTCGGCGTCGGGCACGACCGCCGATTCGACGCATGGGAGCCCGTACCGGGAGAGCAGGTTTCGCGAGAGGGCTGCGGTCAGGGGACCGCTGTGTCCCGCGATCTGCGCCCGCAGCTCGCGGATCGCCTCTCGGTGGGGACCGCCGGTTCTGTCGTCCTTCCGGTCGGTGGGCACGGGCCGCTGGTTGACGGCGAGCGAGCGCAGCGCGACGAGTCCGTTCCCGATGCCCCGCAAGAGGGGGACCGAGGGGCCGAGAAGGGCTTCGCAGGCCGGGTGGACGCTCACCGAGCTGCTGGAGGCGACGACCAGGGGCTTGGCCGGGCGCTGGTCCGCGACGGCGCGGACCGAGCGGTACTCGTCGGACTCGTACTCCACCTCGTCGTCGGTGAGCGTGGCCTGGCCGTCCAGGACGACCAGGACGGAGTCGACCTCCGGGTCGTCGAGCACCAGCCGGATCGACTGCTCGTAGCCCTCTTCGGTGAAGTGGATGCTTGCCCCGGAGTCGTAGGGGTTGTTCACGGTCGCGCCCGGCATGGCCTCCTCCAGCGCGCGGACGGTCGGCTCGGTGAAGGCGGGCGTGGTGACCGAGCGCGCCTCGGCGAGATCGGCGGCCAGGGCGGCCTGCCCGCCGGAGATGGTGATCACGCCGACCCTCGTGCCTGCCGCTGGCGGCAGGTCCGGCACTGTGAGGCACTGCAGTACGGACGCGAGCTCGTCGTAGTCCGCGACCAGGGGCACGTCGAGCCGCTCGAACAGCGCCTGGTAGGCCGCGTCACTGCCCACCAGGGCCCCGGTGTGGGCGGTCGTGGCGGCGGAGCCGACCGCGCTGCGGCCCACCTTGAGGACCACCACGGGCTTTCCGGCCTGGCGCATCCGCGTCACCCCGGCGACGAAGGAGGGCAGGTCCCTGATCGATTCGAGAACCACCCCGGCCGCGGCCGTCGCCGGATCGTCGGCCAGCCAGGACAGATAATCGGCGGTCGTGAGGCCGTACTCGCCCCCCGACGAGACGACCTTGGAGAACCGCACCCGTCCGCTGGACCGGGCCACGAAGATCGCGGCGGACCCGGACTGGGCGATGAGGGCCACGTTGCCGGGCTCGGCACCGGTGACATTGGCGGTGTCGATCCACAGCGGGATGCCGTCCGTGTGGTTGATGAATCCCATGCAGTTCGGCCCGTGCACGGCCATCTTGCTGGTGCGGGCGAAGTCGATGAACGCGCGGGTGGTGGAGGCGTCCAGGCCCACGGTCGGCACGAGTGCCGACCGGCATCCGGCCGCCTCCAGCTGACGCAGGGCGTCCATGACGGCCGGGGCGGGCAGGGAGACGACGGCGGCGTCGATACCGCCGGGCAGCCGGGCCACCCCCGGGACGGCTGCGAGGCCGTCGATACTCGCGGCCGTCGGGTGAACCACGTGGACATCGCCCGCGTAGTCCTGCCGCCGAAGATTTCGCAGCACGTGGTTGCCCGCGCTCAGCTTCCTGGCCGAGGCCCCGAGGACCGCGACGGAGGCCGGCCTCAGCAAAGCGCTCAGGCCGGGAGTGTGACGTGGTGGCTCTGTCATCCGGTGACTCCAGATTCGGATTCATGGGGTGCTTCGACAGCTCGCGAGGAGGCTTGGGGCGAGCGGCGAGGATGAGATGTGGGCCGGCTCGGCGGTGAGTGACCGTGGAGGACGCCGGTGGGTCGGCCGGTCGGCGGGTTGGCTCAGGACCGGGTGCTCTTGCGGGAGGCTGATGTACCGCTTCGCGTATCGGTGAATGTATATCCATAGATACACTTCGACAATAGGTCGGCCTTGATCACCTGTGCCGTAACCAGACGTTTACTTGATGGGCGATCCGCCATACCGGCCCGCCGACGCGGCACGCGCCGGAGAATGGCAGGCTGAAGCCCCAGGAGGAGAGCCGTGCCCCGTCATGTGGACCATGAGCAGCGCCGTCGCGACATCATCGACGCCTCACGCCGGATCCTCGTCTCCGGCGGCCCCTCCGCCCTCACCATCCGTGCCGTGGCCAAGGAGCTGGGCGGCTCCATCACCCTCGTCACCCACTTCTTTCCGACCCGCCCGGAACTGATGCGGGCCGTCGTGACCGAGATGATCGACAGCTACGACACCGAACTCGCGACCCTGGAAGAGGGCGCGGACGCGCCGACGCGCCTGCGGATCCTGATGCGCTGGATGCTTCCACTGGCCGAGGACGAGTGGGCGGCGGAGAAGGGCCGCATCGTCCTCATCGCCCAACGCGACCAGGAGCCGAGCATCGGAGAGTTCTTCACGACCATGGACGCGCGCATACGGGAACTGCTGCGCCGACATGTCGAACCCCTGGTGCCCGCCGAACAGGTCGACGCGACCGTTGACCTGTTGCGGGTGCTGGCCAATGGGCTGGTCCTGTCGGCCGTGGAGCACCACCACGCGTGGCCGCGAGAGCGGCAGTTGGCGGTGCTGGACGCGGCACTCGCGGCGTACGGCCTGTGAAGGCACCCACCGGTAAGTCCGCCCTGTCGCAGGCGGTGCGGATCTTCGAGGCCTTCACGCCCGGAGATCCGGCACTCACAGTCTCCGTGATCTCCCTGCGGAGAAGTACCTGTTCATCGCCAGCGGCATCGGCATCACTCCGCTCCTGCCGATGGTCCACCCTTCCAGGCCGGGCTCACTCACCCCCGACGGCAAGGCGGTCGACACCGACCGGCGCGCTGACCCCTGCTACTGATCTCTTCGGGTTGTTGTCGGGTGCTGATCCCTGCGGTAGGCCGGTCGTATGCGGTACGCGCAGGGCGGCGGGTTTGACCGCCGAGCGGCAAGAGCTTCGTGAGCGGATCCGGTACCAGGCGGGCGAACGGTTCACGCGCGACGAGAAGACCGCGGCGATCGCGAAGGATCTGCGGGAGAGCGAGCAGTCGGTGGAACGCTGGCGGCGTGCCTGGCGGGAGGGCGGGATGGATGCGCTGGCTTCCACCGGACCGTCGAAACTGCCCAGGCTGTCTGACGGCCGGTTCGCGGAATTGGAGAAGGAGTTGACCCGCGGACTCGCCGAGCACGGCTGGAGGACCAGCGGTGGACCCTGGCACAGATGAGAGTCCTGATCGCCTGGAAGTTCCGGATCGGCTGTTTGAGCTGCCGCGGGCGTCGAGCGGACCGACTGCGCGTATCCGGATACGGCCACCGCTGCCAGCTCCAACGCGCGCCCGGCCAGACACGAACCAGTGCCCCTGCCGGCCTCGCCGCCGCCTCGCTCACCGCCAAGGGCCGCCGCTGGCTCATGGGGAACGGGGTCACGCCCATCCCGGGCGTGACCCCGTTCCCATGATGTTCCGGGCGTTCCTTCGGCGTACGGCGCACACTGCTCAGCTCACAGTGGTGGCCTCCTCCGACGCGAGGTCGAGGGCGATGTCGACGATCATGTCCTCCTGACCGCCGACCAGGCCCCGGCGGCCGACCTCCAGCAGGAGCGCGCGGGCGTCGACGCTGTAGCGTTCGGCGGCGAGTTCGGCGTGGCGCAGGAAGGAGGAGTAGACGCCTGCGTAGCCGAGGGTGAGGGTCTCGCGGTCCACCTGGACCGGGCGGTCTCGCAGTGGTCGTACCAGATCGTCGGCGGCGTCCTGGAGGGCGAGGAGATCGCAACCGTGCTTCCAGTCCTGCAGGTCGGCCACGGCGACGAAGGCCTCGATGGGGCAGTTGCCGGCGCCTGCGTCCTGCCCGGCGAGGGACGCGTCGACCCGGGTGACGCCCTCCTCCACCGCGACGACGCTGTTGGCGACCGACAGCGAGAGGTTCTCGTGCGCGTGCACGCCGATCTGAGTGGCCGGGTCGAGGACGTCCCGGTAGGCACGGACATGCTCACGCATGCCGTCCATGGTGAGCCGGCCGCCGGAGTCGGTGACGTACACGCAGTGGGCGCCGTAGGACTCCATGAGCTGGGCCTGGGCGGCGAGTTCGGCGGGCGGGGCCATGTGGCTCATCATGAGGAAACCGGCCACGTCCATGCCGAGGTCGCGGGCCTTGGCGATGTGCTGGGCGGAGATGTCGGCCTCGGTGCAGTGGGTGGCGATGCGCACCGAGCGGACGCCGAGGGCGTGGGCGCGCTCCAATTCGGCGATCGTGCCGATGCCGGGCAGGAGGAGGGTGGTGAGCACCGCGTCGTCGATCGCGTCCGCTGCCGCTTCGATCCATTCCCAGTCGGTGTGGCTGCCGGGGCCGTAGTTGAGCGACCCGCCGGCCAGGCCGTCGCCGTGCGCGACCTCGATCGCGTCGACGCCCGCCGCGTCGAGGGCGGCGGCGATGCGGCCCACGTCGGCGGGGTCGATGCGGTGCCGGATGGCGTGCATACCGTCGCGCAGGGTGACGTCCTGGATGTACAGGCTGGGGCTCATCGGTGGGCCTCCGCGGGAAGGGTGCTGCGCCGGGCGATCGACTCGGCGACCCGCAGCGCGGCCGACGTCATGATGTCGAGGTTTCCGGCGTAGGCCGGCAGGTAGTGGGCGGCGCCCTCGACTTCGAGGAACACCGAGATCCGGGTGGTCACCGGACCCGCGCCGTCGGGCACCAGGGTGTGCACCGGTTCGTCTTCGGCGACGGGGGCGAACTGTACCTCCTGCTTGAGCCGGTAACCGGGCACGTACTGGGCCACCCGGTCGGCCATCTCCTTGACGGAGGCGCGCACGGCGTCCTGGTCGACGTCACCGGTCAGGCAGAACACGGTGTCCCGCATGATCAGCGGCGGCTCGGCGGGGTTGAGGACGATGATCGCCTTGCCGCGCGCGGCGCCGCCCACCGTCTCGATGGCGTGGGAGGTGGTCTCGGTGAACTCGTCGATGTTGGCGCGGGTGCCGGGTCCGGCCGACTTGGAGGCGATGGAGGCGACGATCTCTGCGTAGTGGACGTCGGTCACCGCGGAGACGGCCGCGACCATGGGGATGGTCGCCTGGCCGCCGCAGGTGACCATGTTGAGGTTGTCGGCCCCCGCGTCGAGGTGCTCCTCGAGGTTGACCGGTGGCACGACGAACGGGCCGATGGCTGCGGGCGTGAGGTCGATGAGTTTTTTGCCGTAGGACCCGAGCTTGTGGGCGTTGGCCAGGTGGGCCTTGGCCGAGGTGGCGTCGAAGACGATCTCGATCGTGTCGAAATGCGGCAGAGCGATGAGGCCGTCGACGCCCTCGTGGGTCGTGGGGACCTTGAGGCGGGCGGCGCGCGCGAGGCCGTCGGACGCCGGGTCGATGCCGACCATGGCACCGACTTCCAGGGTGTCCGACAGACGCAGGATCTTGATCATCAGGTCGGTGCCGATGTTGCCGGACCCGATGATGGCAACCTTGGTCTTCGTCATGCGCTGCTCTTTTCGGAGAATACGGCGGTGACCTCGCCGAGCGAGCTGATCTCGGCGCGGATCCGGGTTCCGGGCGGAGTGGGGACCATGGGGCCGAGCGCGCCGGACAGGACGACCTGGCCCGCGCGCAGCGGATCGCCGAACTCCCGTGCCGTGCGGGCCAGCCAGGCCAACGCGTTCAGCGGGTCACCGAGGCATGCGGCGCCGTTGCCCTCGGAGACGAGGACGTCGTCGGCGTACAGCCGCATGGAGGTCTCGCGGGGCTCGAAGTCGTCGAGGGTGAGCCGGTGTTCGGCGAGCACGAAGAGTCCGCTGGAGGCGTTGTCCGCGACCGTGTCGGTGAGGGTGATGTCCCAGTCGGCGATGCGGCTGTCGACGATCTCGAGCGCGGCGACTGCGTACTCGACCGCGGCGCGCACCCGCGGCGGGGTCAGGTCGCCGTCGGTCAGGTCCTCCTTGAGCACGAAGGCGATCTCCGCCTCGGCCTTGGGCTGGAGCAGCCGCCCGGACGGTACCTCGGGCAGGCCCGAGACGTCCATGTCGGCGAAGAGCACACCGAAGTCGGGCTGATCGACGCCGAGTTGGCGCTGTACAGCGGGTGAGGTCAGGCCGATCTTGCGGCCCACGACGACCGCGCCGTCCACCAGCCTGCGACGGGCCAGCTCCTGTTGTACGGCGTAGGCGGCGGCGAGGTCGTGTTCGCCGAGGAGATCACGTACGGGCGGGACGGGCCGGCCCTCGTCCAGGGCGGTGGCGAGCCGTGCGGCGGCGCGGACCACGGCCTGTGCGTCAACTGGTGTGTACGTCATGGCGGTTACCGCCCCTCTGCCGTGGCCACGGCAAACCCGGCGATCCACGCGGGGATGGCCTCGTAGAAGCGGGAGCTCATCTCGTACGGCCCGGTGGCGGCCAGGGAGGCGAACGCGGCGATCCACGTGCGGACTTCGTGGGCGGACCCGCCGGCATCCTTGGCCATCCCGTCCACGGTCCAGGAGTCGAACTCCGCCAGCTCTCCGCGTTCGAGGTGGTCGAGGAGACGGTTGTCCCAGGCGGGGTTGATCGGGATCATCGTGCTCGCCCCGGCGAGGTAGTCGCGACCCGCCTGGACGACCCGCTGCTCGCCCTTCGCGCGCTGCTCGGGGGTCGGCGGGTGGCCCTCGATGAGCGCGTCGGCGACTCGGGGCGGAGCTCCGTCCAGCACCGGTACGGGAGGATCGTGCGAGAGGCCGCCGGAGGCGAGGAACAGCACGCGCCGGTCGAGGTCGGCGCAGGCCTGGCCCAGGGCGGTCCCCAGTGCGCTGATCCGGCTCACCGGACCCAGCGGTGTGGCCACGCCGTTGACGAAGACGGGCACGACCGGCACTTGGCCGATGCCACCGAAGAGGACTTCGAGCGGCTGCGCGAAACCGTGGTCGACGGTCATCCTGGCGGAGACGGTGAGATCGATGCCGCGGTCGAGCGCGCCCTGGGCCAGGGCCTTCGCGGCGGCGGTGTCGACCGACAGCGGTCCGGCGGCCGTACCGAAGTCACCCACCGCGTGCGCCTCGGTGGCCAGGCAGAACGGCGGCATCTCCTTGTAGAAGAAACCGTTGTAGTGGTCGGGCGCGTAGAGCACGACCAGGTCCGGATCGAAGGCGCGAATGAAAGTCCGCGCCGTCTCAACGGCCTCGTCGACACGAGCCAGGACGTCCGGAGCGGGGTCGTTCTTGCCGATGAGGGGCGAGTGGGACAGCCCGACGGCTGCAGCGGGCATGGACGTTCCTTACTGCTGGGGCTGGGGGCGGGAATCCGAGGGGTGGATGACGAGCTTCCCCGTCAGCCCGCCGTCGATCATGAGCTGGAATCCTTTGTGGATGTCCGTAAGCGGGAGGGTCCGGTCGATCACCGGGCGGACGCCGGTCGCGTCGAGCATGCGGAGCATCGCCACCAGCTCGGCGCGGGTGCCGCCGGTGGAGCCGAGGATGCGCTGCTGGAGGTAGAAGACGCGGCCCAGATCGGCGCGCGGGTTGGTGCCGCTGGTGGCCCCGGCGATGACGACCGTTCCGCCGGGCCTCAGTGACTTCAGTGAGTGCGACCAAGTGGCCTCGCCGACCGTCTCGATGACGACGTCGACCTTCTCGGGCACCCGCTCGCCGGTGGGTACGGCGGCACGGGCGCCCCAGTTCAGGGCCTCGGCACGCTTGTCCTCGCTGCGGCTGGTGGCGTAGACGACGGCGCCCGCGGCCACCGCGAGCAGAATCGCGGCGGAGGCGACCCCACCGCCGGCGCCCTGGACCAGGACCCGGTCGCCGGCGGTGATCCGCGCCTGGGTGAACAGCATGCGGTAGGCGGTGGTCCAGGCGACGGGCAGACAGGCGGCCTCGTCGAACGACAGCCACGCAGGCTTGGGAACCAGGTTGCGGGCGGGCACGGTGACGTACTCCGCGAACGCACCGTCGTGCCGCTCGGACAGCAGCGCCCGGTTCGGGTCCAGCGTCTCGTCGCCGCGCCCGGCGTCCGGGTCGCCGAGCACCGGGTGGACGATCACCTCGTTGCCGTCCTCGTCGTATCCGGCCGCATCACAGCCGAGGACGATCGGGAGCCGCTCGGGCGGGTGGCCGACACCCCGCAGGGTCCACAGGTCGTGCATATTGAGCGAGGAGGCCACGACACGGACCCGGGACCAGCCGGGCTTCGAGGCAGGCTCCGGTACGTCGCGCAGGACGAGCCCGGACAGCGGGTCGGCGGCGCTCTGGGAGATGGCGATAGCAGCAAGCACGAGATCACGGTGGCCCCGACCGGGCATCGGGCCATAGCGCGCGTGCCACGGTGCAGCACATCGGCGACGTCGGTGACATCACGTCACCGCTCAGTGCCCGGCCCGGTGGTGGGAGGGCACCTGAGATCGCCGATGGCCGACGGCCCAGGTACCCGACTTGGGCCGTCGGCCATCGTGAGGCGGGAGCGGGGTCAGTGGGGCATGTCGTCCAATGCGGTGGGAACGTCGGCGATCCAGGCCGGCTCCGCCGTGAACAGGACGACGCTGCCGTTCGGCAGGTCCGCTTCGGCGACCCGACGGAAGCCGCCCGCCTCGAAGGCGCTCTGCGTGGCGGTGTCGTCCTCGGCCGGTGCGGCGACGACACGGCGACAGTGCGGGTCGGCGGCGAACAGGGCGGGGACGAGGTCGCTCAGCAGTCGAACAGCCATGGTCTCAGCGTCCTCGACCAGGACCAGTCCAACAGCAATGTCGTGGGCGCCGTACGGATAGCACGCGCGCACCGGATGGTGCTGAACGCGGTGCAGGCGCAGCTCGACCGGCGTACCCCCATCTCGCGGGACGGCAGCGTACGCACGGACGCCGTGCCCGGCGTCGGCGAGTGGGCGCAACGTCCAGTCGGCTCCTGGGGCAGGCTCGGGCAGCGGCGGCACGTCGAGTGATGTGGTCACGGTGGGCTCATCTGGTGTCGGGGGCGGGTTCGGCCTCGACCAGTCGGCGCAGTTCGCCCTTGGCGAGCTTGCCGCTGGCGTTGCGCGGCAGTTGGCCGACGAGCAGGAGCCGGGTGGGGAGCTTGTAGCGGGCGAGGTGCCGGCCGGCGAACTCCCGTACCCCCTCCAGCGTGAGCGATGTGCCGGGTGCACAGGTGAGAACGGCCTCGACGGCCTCGCCCCAATTCGGGTCGGGGACGCCGATGACGGCCGCCTCCAGGACGCCGGGGCAGGCGGCGAGGACACGCTCCACCTCGGCCGGGTAGATGTTCTCGCCACCGCTGATGATCATGTCCTTCAGCCGGTCGACGATGTAGTAGAAGCCGCCCTTGTCGCGGTGGGCGATGTCTCCGGTGTGGAACCAGCCGGCGTCGTCGACGGCGGCGCGGGTCGCCTCCGGGTTGTTCCAGTACCCGGGGGTGACGTTGGGGCCGCGGACGCAGATCTCGCCGCGGGTGTCGGCCTCGGCGATTCTGGCGCCGGTGGCGGGATCGGCGAGACTGATCTCGGTATACGGCATGGGCGCGCCGGCCGAGCCCGCCTTCTCCAGCGTCAGCCCGGCGGGCAGGTATGTGGCGAAGGGTGCCGTCTCGGTGAGCCCCCAGGCCTGCTGGAGCAGGATGCCGTGTTCGGCGTAGTCCTTGATCAGCTGGGGTGGGACGGGTGCGCCCGCGACCACCGCGGAGCGCAGGGCTCCCAGGTCGGCCTCGGCGAAGCCGGGCACGCGGGCGAGGGCGGCGAACATGGCGGGGACGGCGAAGCAGGTGCTCACACGGTGCCTGACCAGGTCGTCCAGGCACTTCGCGGGGTCGAAACCGCGGCGCAGGACGACCGTGCCGCCGCGCAGCAGGGTGCGCAGGGTGAGGGCGTTGAGGCCGCCAATGTGGAAGAGCGGGGCGACGGCCAGGTTCACGTCGTCGGAGCGGGTGTCCACCGTGCTGTCGACGTTGACGCTGTTCCACCACAGGTTGCCGTGGGTGAGCATGACTCCCTTGGGGCGCCCGGTGGTGCCGGAGGTGTACATCAGGGCGCCGAGGTCGTCGTCGTGCAACGGCACCGGCTCCCGTTCGGGCCGTCCGGAGCCGAGCAGCTCCGACAGCGGCGTCCACAGGGCCTCGGGCGCAACCGCGGCGGGGCAGGCGGGGTCGGTGTCGACCAAGAGGTGGCGGCGGGCTGGAATGCCGCCGAGGACCGACTCCACCAGTTCGCGGTGCCCCTCCTCGACGACCACGGTGTGGGCTCCGCTGTCGATGAGGATGTGGCGTACCTCGTCGGCGGCGAGGCGGAAGTTGACGGGGACGAAGACGGCCCCGAGGTGGGCGGCGGCGAACAGCGTGTGGAAGAAGGTGACGCTGTTGAAGCCCAGGTAGGCGATCCGGTCGCCGCGGCGCAGCCCCTGCTCGGCGAGCCCGGACGCCAATTCGGCCGCCGTGCGGCTGATTTGGGCGGCAGAGAACTCCTGGCCCTCGTAGACGAGAGCGGTGGACGTGGGGTATTTGGCTCTGCGGTACAGCGCGGCTGCGGGGCTGATGTCGACGGCGGCCATGGCTGCGGCTCCTTCGATGGCTGTCGTACGGGAGGCGGAGGGTTCTACAGGCCGGCGCCGCCGGCGGCGGTGCGGAAGCCGCGTACAGCGATGCCACCGTCGGCGGGGATGACCGCGCCGGTCACGGTGGAGCTGTTGGCGCGGGAGGCGAGCAGGACGTACGGGCCGGTGAAGTCCTCGGGCTCGACGCTGGAGTCGTACAGGGGGATGAGAGGCGGCTGCTTGTCGCCGGACGCCTCGTTCTTGGCGAAGGAGGCCTCCAGCGTGCGGTCCTGCAGGCCCAGGCTCTCCGGACCGCGCAGCTTGGTGCGCATGCCGCCGACGGCGACGCCGTTGACGCGGACCTTCGGTGCCAGCTCGTAGGCGAACTGGCGGAGCAGGCCGAGGCAGGCGTGTTTGCTGGCGGTGTAGAGGGAGCCGCCGCCGTCGGTGTGGAGAGAGGCGTTGGAGAGGGTCATGACGATGCTCCCGCGGCTGCGGACCAGTTCCCGCCAGGCGGCCTCCACGGCCAGGACGTATCCCTTGACGTTGATGCCGAAGACCTCGTCGAAGGCCTCGGAGAGCTGCTTGCCGTCGAGCCGGGTGACGCTGCGGTGGTAGTCCCAGATTCCGGCGTTCGGAACGAGGATGTCCAGCTTGCCGAAGCGCTCCGTGGTGGCCGCGACGGCGCGGTGCAGATCGTCCGGGGAGCGCACGTCACCGGCCACGGTGAGCATCCTCTCCCCCAGGTCCCCTGCGGCCGCGACCACTTCCTGGAGCTGGTCGGTGTTCCGGCCGAGGACGACGACGCTCGCGCCCTCGGCGAGATAGCGCAGAGCGACCGCGCGGCCGATGCCGGAGCCGCCGCCGGTGATCAGGGCGACGTCGCCCTCCAGCCAGCCGCCCATCACCGGGCTCCGAGGAAGTCGGTGACCAGCCGCTCGAACTCCTGCTGCCGCTCCAGCTGCACCCAGTGGCCACAGCCGCCGAAGACGTGCAGTTGGACGTCACGGATCTGCTTGAGCATCAGTTGGGCGCCGTCGAGGGTGATGGTGCGGTCATCGCGACCCCACAGCAGCAGGGTCGACGCCTTGATCCTGTGGACACGCTGCCAGAGCGGGTCCATGCCGTGCCGCTTGGCGAAGGCCGCGTTGTAGGCGTGGTAGAAGGCGATGTGGGACTCGTCGAGGGAGGCCTCGTAGCGGGCCTGGACGGTGTCCTCCCAGCGCATCGGCTCAGCGGTCATGACACGGATGAAGTCCCGCATCTTCTTCACCGACGGGCCCTCGCCGTTGTAGTAGCGGAACATCGCCTTCTGACCCTCGGTAGGGGTCGGCCCGAACGGCAGCCAGCCGCCGCCCGGTGCCATCAGCACCAACTTCTCGACCCGCTCGGGGACTTCGAGCGCGGTGGCGATAGCGGCGGCGCCGCCGAGGCTGTTGCCGAGCAGGTGGAAGCGGTCGACGCCGAGGGCGTCCAGGGTCTGCAGCAGGGCGTCGACGGTGATCTCGGTGATGCTGTGGACGTCGAGGTCCGCCTCGGTGGGCCGGTAGCTGTCGCCGAAGCCGGGCTGGTCGGGCAGCACGACCCGGAAGTGCGGGGTGAGAGCTGCCAGGTTCTGGCGGTAGTTGGCCACCCCGCTCGCACCAGGGCCGCCGCCGTGCAACATCACCAGCACCGGGCCCTCGCCGGCCTCGCTGACCGCGACAGTCCCGAGCGTCGTCCGAACGGTGTGCTCGACGAGCGTCGGCTCTTCAGTCTGTGCAGTGCTCACGTGGGTCTCCGGTCGGTCGTCACAGGAAGGTGCTGATGTTCTTGGCGAGCAGGACGTTCTGGTCGAGCAGGATCGTGCGGCGGGCGATCAGCAGGCCTCCGTCGTCGGTGCGACGCAGGTGGTCGGTGCGGCCGCCGGCGTAGATGTCGACCTCGCGCTCCAGCCGGTTGCGGTAACAGAGGAACGCAGACTCGGCGACGTACTCGCCGTTCTTCTCGCCCGGCCGTACCGTCACGTTGGTGATCAGGTGCCGGGTCCGCGAGGGCGGGTCCTCGGCCCAGGCCATGCCCGAGTCGAAACGGCGGATCCGCCAGGCCAGACTCGCCTTGGTCTCGTCGAAGATCGCCACCTCACCGGGCGCGCCGTCGGCCAGGGCCTGCTGGCGGCGCAGCCGGTTGGTGCGCACCGGTGCCCAGTAGTGCAGGTCGTCGGCGAACAGCTCCAGCCAGTCGGCGTACCGGTGCTGGTCGAGCAGCTGCGCCTCAACTGTGTACAGGCGCTGCACCTCGAAGTGGAGCCGGACGTCGTCGTAGGTGACCGTCGGGGGCTCGTTGACCGCCGGCTCCGGGTGAATACTCATCGGTGGGTCCTCCAGCGGTCCGCGCTCGGTGCTGTCATTCCAGCGCGGAGAGGGTGGTTCAGGGAGCGCGTGTGCCGGTCTGCGGCACGGCGGGGTCAGCGCGTGAGCAGCGTGCGCAGGTCGGTGGTCTCGTCGGCCAGGCGTACGGGGTCGACGACGACGCGGCGATCGACGACACGGCGAGCAGCCTTGATGTCCCGGGCGCGGTCGATGGAGGCCGCAGCCACCACCCGGTCACCGCGCAACCCGAAGGCGGTGAAGGCACCCCTGTCAGGCGCGCCGCGCAACACGGTCCGCTCGGCGTCAGCCATGGTGCCGACCACCTCCAGGCGCGAGCCGTGCCGGTCGGACCAGAACCACGGCGCGCCGGGCTCCGGTACCGGGCGGCCGAGGATGCCGTGGGCGGCTGCCTCGCCGCCCTGCTGGGCGGCTTCCCAGTGCTCGTGTCGTACGCGATGGCCTTCCCGGCGGGCCACATCACCGACGGCGAAGACGTTGGGGTGGGAGGTTCGCTGACCTGCGTCGACCACGATACCGTTGTCCACGGTGAGTCCGGCGGCCTCGGCCAGTTGGGTGGCCGGCCGGATGCCGATGCCGACCACTACCGTGTCGGCGGACAGGAGGCCGCCGTATCCGTCGAGATGCAGGAGAACACCGGGATCGCCCGGGGGGCGTTCGACGCGCTCGACACCGGCGGTGACCACATCGATGTCCTCGGCGGAGTGCCTGCGGTGCAGGGCACCCGCGATGTCGTCCCCGACCACCGAGGCCAGCGGTACCGGCACCGGGTCAACCAGGGTGACGCGGCATCCCAGGGCTCGGGCGACGGCCGCGGTCTCGGCGCCGATCAGTCCGGCCCCGACCACGGCCACCCTGGCGCCGGGGAGCAGGCGGTCCCGCAGCCGCTCGGCGTCCTCCCAGGTACGCAGCAGGTGTACGGCCGGGTCGTCACCGCCGGGCACGGGCAACGCGCGGGGAGTACCACCGGTGGCGAGCACGATCCGGTCGGCGCCCACGACCGACCCGTCGATCAGCTCCAGGCCGCCCTCCTGCGGGCGGATCGCCCGGACCCAGGTGCTCGCCCGCAGGTCGACGCGCTGCTCCTCGTACCACTGCTCCGGCCGCAGCAGGATGTCGTCGCGCCGGGCCTTGCCCAGCAGGACGTCCTTGCTGAGCGGCGGACGGTCGTACGGCAGCCCGCTCTCCTCGGAGTACACCATCAGCTCCCCGTCGTAGCCCTGGGCGCGTAGAGCGTCGCAGGCCGAGACGGCGGCCAGGCCCGCGCCGACGACGGCGATGCGCCGCAGGTCGCTCATGCGGTGGCCCCCTGGCCGGGATAGAGCCAGATACCGTCCTCGCGGATCTCGACCCGGTGGGGACGTGCGGCGACGGTGGCGGGCATGCACTGGGGCTCGCCGGACTTCAGGCAGAACCGCGCGCTGTGCAGCGGGCACTCCACCTCGCCGTTCTCGATCCAGCCCTCGGACAGGGATGCCTGGCCGTGGGAGCAGGTGTCGTCGAGGGCGTAGTAGGCGCCGTCGTCGTGGAAGACGGCGATGGCGTCGCCGTGACCGGTGGTCTCGGCGGGCACCTTCAGCGCCTCGCCCTCCTCGATGTCGCCCACCTCGGCGACGCGAATACCGGTGCTGGTCGTGCTCATGGAGTGTCCTTCTCCGTGACTTTCTCGGTGTCTTTCTCGTGCCAGGCGGGCGTGTTCATCAGGTCGCGCCAGCGGGTGTAGAAGCCGCGGGCGGCGCCGTCGCTGTAGAGGTGGCCGGTGGTGCCGGGATGGATGCCGTCCTCGGTCTGAAGCCCTAGGCCCATCTGGTAGTTGAGGGTCATGGAACCAGACACGAAACCGTGGGCCGTGGCCTGGACCTCGCTCCAGTTCTCGCCGTCGTCCTGCTCGAAGATCCCGGTCGGCCCGAACGTCCGCAGGTTGTAGATCCGCTGGGCGTCCTTGACCTCGTCCGACATGGACCTGTCGACGATCGTCCACGCCCAGACCTCCATCTTGTCCGGGCCTTTGGGGTGCCAGACGCGGATGGAGCCGTTGACCGGCAGGTAGGAGAAGTTGGGGAAGACGGTGCCGTGACCGGTGGTCATCGGGCCCTCGACGCGGGCGTCACCGAGCCGTTGCCGCAGCGCGGGGTAGTCGTAGTGGTCGTGCACGACCCGGTCGTCGAAGCGGCTCTTCGGGTGGGTGGGGAAGCCGTGTCCGTGGCCGAGCGGGTCGGTGTACTGCCGTCCCGGCGTCTGCACGATCTCGGCCTTCGGGCCCTTGCCGGTGGGCGACATGACCATCAGTGCCGAGGCGTGCGAGATGTTGACGTGGTACCAGTCGGAGGCGAACTGCTCGGCCGCCAGCTTCCAGTTGCCTTCCAGAACCCACTTGTGCACCCCGCCGACGACCTCGGTGCCCTCCGGGTCCCGGTCGAGCATCGCGTCGAGGTACCAGGCGAGGCCGCCGAGCGCTTCGCGCAGGGGCGGGGCCTCAGGGTTCCAGGTCGCGAAGACGAGTCCCTTGTACGTGTCGAGCCGGGCGACCTCGATCAGTCCCCACTGGCTCTGATCGAAGTGGGCGGGATAGTCCTCGCCGTTGGGCACGTTGACCAGCTTGCCCGAGGTGTCGTAGGCCCAGCCGTGGTAGCTGCATGTGAACGCCTTCGTGGCGCCCTCGTCGGCACGGCATACCCGCATGCCCCGGTGCCGGCAGGCGTTGAGGAAGGCTCGCAGCTTCCGGTCGCGGCCCATCGTGACGATGACCGGGTCCTCGCCCATGTACGTGGTGAAGAAGTCGCCGGGCTTGCTGAACTGGCTCTCGTGCGCGAGGAAGAGCCAGCTGGGCGCGAAGACGCGGCGCAGCTCCTGCCGGTAGAGGCCGGTGTCGCTGAAGATCGTCCGGTCGATGAGGCCCCGGTCCAGGTCGAAGTACGCACCGACGTCGACGGACGGCTCGCGGACGCCGGACGGACGGTCCGCCGGACGGACAGGGGTGGATGTCATCGCGGGGCCTCCTCGCACGTACGGATCTGCGGCGCTGAGGCGGTCGGGGCCGCGGTGCCATGTCGCTGCATGGGCACAGGAGACATCGCCCGGCGACGCCATGCCCAGCCGTCGTGCCGAGATGTGGAACAGCACCGACGCTTCGCGCCGTTTACAACGCCGAAATGGTCACCTACATTGGACATGCGTCCATTTTAATGTGCCGCCTGATCGTCATCGGAGCCCGCTATGCCAGTCCACTCCCCTCCTTCGCCCCACGCCGAGCCCGCACCCAGCTGCGAGCCGGACACCGCACCGGAACAGCAGACCGCCGTCGACAAGGCACTCACCCTTCTGAAGTCCCTTGCCGAGCTGGACGGGGAGATCGGCGTGAGCGAGCTCGCCCGCCGCACCCGCATGAGCAAGTCGACGACCTTCAGACTGCTGGGCATCCTCCAGCGCAACGACCTCGTCGACCGGGTCGGCAGCGACTACCGGCTGGGCGCCCAGCTCTTCGACATCGGCAGCCGGGCCTACGGCCCCACTCCCCCGCTGCTCCAGGAAAAGCTGCTGCCGCACCTGGCGGACCTGTACGAGCTGACCCACGAGACCGTGCACCTCGCCGTGCTCCACGGCACGCACATCGTCTACGTCAACAAACTCCACGGACACCGATCGGCCCGCTCACCCTCCCGCATCGGCGCCCGCCTGCCCGCCTACTGCACGGGCGTCGGCAAGGCCCTTCTCGCGTTCGACCACGACGCCGCCGAGGCGGCGATCGCGGCGGGACTGCCCGCCCACACCGAGTACACCCTCGCCGACCCCGGCCGCTTCCGGGCCGACCTTCGCCGCATCCGCCAGGACGGCATCGCCTACGACCGCCAGGAAGCCGCCCTCGGCCTCACCTGCGTCGCCGTACCGATCATGGGGCCCGCCGGCCGCCCCGTGGCGGCCCTGTCCATCGCCGGCGCGGACCGGCTCTTCGACCCCGCCCGCTTCGCCCCGGCCCTGCGCCGCGCGGCCTTCGAAGCGGGCCGGACGATCACCGCGGCCAAGGCACGGCAGGCGGTACCCGCCGGGCTCGGCCGGCTTTCCGGGGCCTGACCTGCACGAAGTCGGCCGCCAGCGGCCGCGGGTCGCCCTGGTGGTGACGGCACCGACGCATGTGGCACCGATGCCCCCTTCGGAGCAAGGTCCAACCGACAACCGGCCCGACCTGCCCGTCAGCGGCCATGCTCCGGTCCGGTCCGTACGAACCCAAGCAGACATGCGGACCGACGGCACACCGCATCGGCGCTCAGTGCCGGCCGCCGCCATGGGTACGCGCGACGGCGGTGCCGCCCGTACCGGGCTGCACCCGCGGCACGCTCACCACGATGTGCACCAGGCTCTCGCCGTCCAGCGACTCGTACACGTGCGGTCGGTCGCCCGGATAGCGCACGAAGTCGCCCGCCGACAGTTCAACCGGGCTGTCGACAGGACCCACACGCACCCTGCCACTGATGACGTACAAGTGCTCCAGGGTTCCCACCGGGTGCGCCTCGGAAGGCTTCCCCGCGCCCTCCGTCTCCCGGCCGATGCGCACCAGATAGTTCTCGATGACACCGGATCCGTAGACGTGGTCCAGCGCACGGGACTCATAGGCCCCGTGCCCCTGCCAGACGACCTCGTCACCGCGCTGCACGGTCATGACCTGTTCGCGCTCCGCCACCAGCCTGGTGACAGGCACGCCGAGCGCGGTCGCGATGGAGAACAAGGTGTCCACCGTGGGATTGCCGGCCCCCTGCTCCAGGTTCGACAGGGTCTGCTTCGCCAGCCCCGCCTGCCGGGCCAGTTCGGCCAGGGACAGACCCCGCTGCTCTCGGAGAAGGCGCACATTGCGCGCCACCACGGCGTTTCCTTCGGACACGCCACCACTCTAAGCGCAGGCCGCAGAGCAGCCGACGCCGGTCAGGGCGGCCTGCTCTCGGCGCCCTCCCTGCCTGGCCCGTCATCTCTCCGATGTCCCCGCGCAGCAGCAACGCCATCCGTTCGAACTCACCCGGTTCCACCGTCCGCCCGCACGCCGACAACGACGACGCCTCCTTCCCGAGCACCTTGCCGGAGGCCGGCCCGTACGTCCCGCCTGTCTCTGGTGTACTCGGCATTGACCGGTGCGTTCGTCCTTTCCGCGGCCAGCCTCCCGGCCCGCGCGCTGCTGCCGCTTCGGCCCTCCGACCGCCTGCATCACCGACCCTCCAGCCGTGTACGACACCGTGGTCCCGACTCGGTCCCACCGGTGCGGATATCCCCCTGATTCACTGGGCCAGGGTCGGGAGCGGACCGCCAGTTGCGGCAAAGGACCAGGAAGCACCCCGCTGCGGCCAGCGCGAGGCCGAGAACCGATGCGGCCAAGGGCAGGGCGGTGGCCTGGCCGCCGAGACCGGTCAGGGCCGGCGCGAGGGCGCCCATGAGGAACTGGGTGGTGCCGAGCAGTGCGGAGGCGCTGCCCGCCGCGTGCGGGGTGGCGAGCGCCGGTGCCGTGACTGTGCTCATGACGGCCAGTGAGGCCATACCGGATGCCGCGAGAGCGTCGGCTGCCGCGCGAGACGGTGGAGCACCGGCCACGTAGCCCACCTGCCGCACCCCTGGATTGCCTCTGCCGATCGACAGGTCGGCCTCGGCCAGGAACCAGTGGTTCCCAGCAGGAGCAGTCACCGAGACGCCCCCGCCAGTGATCATTCCCATCGTCCGCTGCACGGCGCGGGGGTTCAGTCGGGCGCGTCCCGCGACACCGGCGAAGGCGCCATTGGCGCCTCTCGACACGCCGCACGAGCAACGTCACCCATGCCGGCCCGGACACAGCTCACCGGAGGACGGGCCATCGGTGCTCAAGTTCCGCCAGAGCAGGCCGACAAGGAGACACCTCGTACATGTACTTCCGAGCGCATCAGCATCTGAGATGTCTGCTACAGAGCGGCACTGGACCACACTCGACACCCTGAATGCCCGAATATGCCGCATCGTCAGCAGACAGAAACGACGATACCTACAGCCCCGATTCGACCCGGATTCGACCCCAAGAGTTTGTTTAGTCGATAAATAATCCCTCTGACCTGCGGAAAGAAAGAACAGCAGGCGAGTCGGGCCGTACGCCGGGTCCTGTTTGAGTTGGGGCCAATCCGAATCCGACAGTCCCAAACCTCAGGACGCCTACTGCACAACCACGTCGCCCGCCTCAGATTCGACCCCGCACCTTCGTGAGCCTGCGAAGCACCCATCTGAACTGCGCAATTTACGAAGGGAAGCAGCCAGAGGCGGTACTGAGAAGAGCGTGATGCGCCGAGCGGTTCAATGGGGAGCAATGCTGACGAACCCGGCCGGACGAGGATCGGAGGATGCCCTTGCTGAACCGGCGGGGACCGCCGCAGCCGATGCCTGACGGTCCGCAAAGGGGTGCCTGTCATCGCCCCGGCGCCAGCGTCCAGTGCACGTCGCCTGAATCCGGAGAGATCCACCACCCTTCCAGAACGCCGTTCGCCGTCAGAGTGCTGAGCACACCGTAGAACCCTTGATCGCGCAGGCCGCAGTCACGGATGATCCGGTCGCATTCACTCAGTCCCTCTGCCGAGGACGGATCGCTCCGCGCAGCGAGATAGACGCCCGACAGTCGCAGCTGCGGCTCTGTCCCACCGATCCGGCAGGGGACCCGGTGCGCAACGCCCAGTCGGCCGCACGCCGCCGGTCGGGGCGGGCCGGTGACTGGGCGAGCAGCGTGGCGTCGCGAAGCTCCAAAGCCACCCCGGCCGCTCCGGGACCGTTCACCATGCTTGCCCACCGCGCCTGTTTCAACTCACGGCAGGCCTGCACGGGATCGACGCAAAGGCTGCGCAGCAGGCCCGCACGGAGTTCGACGTGCAGATATGCGTTCATGCGCAGGGCACACTGCAGGGCGAGGAGCCTCGCCCCGGCGGACACGTCCGCGGGCAGGGCCGCGGCCAAGTAGCTGAGGATCTCGCCCACGCGGACACGCTCCCCCGGCCCCCGGCTGGGCCGGGGACCGCGCGGGCGCGCGGAAGGCGGGTGGAAGGGCGCGGCCAGCACGGTGTCGGGCACGACGGCGGCCTGGGCGGTTGCCGCGGCGCAGGCGCCGCAGGCGTCGGCGAGGCGCCAGACACGGCCGCCGCGTTCGCAAGCCAGGAGCAGGCGGATGGGCCCCGCGCACCCGCGGTGACGGCGGTGCCAACGGCAGCCACGTTCATGACACTGACAGATCCGCAGGTGAGGAGCCCTCAGGTCACCGCGGGCATGCCTGGCGAGGTGAGCAAGGGCCGCGGCGCGCGCGGACTGCGCGGTGACCCGCCGGCCGTCCTGGGGACAGTGCTGGCAAACGAGAACGAGCCCGTCGGTCTGGCATCGCAGTTCCACCGTCCAGGTCCGCGCCGCCTGAGGAACAGGGTGCGCACCCTCATGGGCGTGTATCCCTCCCTTCCCGGTCCGGCGCCAGCCCCACCGCGCGGTACGGCGGGACGGCCGACACCGCAGTGCAGACCCCTGCCCTCCCGCCGGTGGAGCCATCGGGAGAAACAGGGCAGATGTCTGCACTGACAGGGCAGGGGTCTGCACCGTCGGATGGTCGGGTGACGATCTTGCCACCCGATCCGGACCTCGACGCCCTCCGACTGGAGCTCGGGCGTCTGCGGGCTGAGCGCGGGTGGAGCTACGACGAGCTCGCCTCCCGCAGCGGCCTGAGCAGGCGCACTGTGATCGAGATCGAGCAGGGCCGCACCGTCGGCACCCTCAAGACATGGCACGCCCTCGCACATGCGCTGGACACACCGCTCGACGAGCTCTTCGCCACCCTCTGCCGCAAGCACGACCTGCCCGGAGCCGACGGCAGCCCTGACAGCTGATCCGGGCCCGTACGGCACCGGCGGCAATTCACCCGATCCGGCAATGCCGTATCGAATGTGTGAGCAGTGGTTCGCACTGCTGTTGCCCCGCTCTGCTCTGCCCGGGGGATCATCAGGGCCGGGCGTCGCCGATACGGCGTGTCGGCTGGCAGGTTCGCCCGCATGTGCTCCTCTTCTTCTCCTTCAGCACGGCGCTGGGACGGCAGCCGCGCGAGCGCGCCTCGTGCTCGACGCGACCATCGTGAACATCGCCCTGCCCTCCGCCCAGGCCGACCTGGGCATCTCCGATGGCAACCGGCAGTGGGTCGTCACCGCCTACGCCCTCGCCTTCGGCGGTCTGCTGCTGTTCGGCGGCCGCATCGCCGACCTGTGGGGCCGCAGGCGCGCCTTCCTCGTCGGCCTCATCGGCTTCGGCGCCGCCTCCGCACTCGGCGGCGTGGCCACTACAGGCGCGACGATGTTCGGCGCCCGCGCCCTGCAGGGCGCGTTCGGCGCGGTCCTCGCGCCCGCCGCGCTGTCCCTGCTCGCCGTGATGTTCACCGACGCCAGGGAACGCGCCCGGGCGTTCGGCATCTACGGCGCAATCTCCGGAGGTGGCGGCGCCGTCGGCCTGATCCTCGGCGGCTTCCTCAGCGAATACCTCGACTGGCGTTGGACGTTCTTCGTCAACATCCCGTTCGCCCTCATCGCCGCAGCCGGCACCTGGCTCGTCATCCGTGAGCCTGAGGAAGGCCGCAACCGCTCCCCCCTCGACATCCCCGGCGTGCTCCTGTCCGCCCTCGGCCTGGTCTCGCTGGTCTACGGCTTCACCCGTGCCGAGTCCGACGGCTGGAGCGACGCCGTGACCATCGGCCTGTTCATCGCCTCGGCAGTCCTGCTGCTCGCCTTCGTCGTCACCGAGTCCCGCGTCAAGGCCCCGCTGCTGCCCCTGCGCGTGATCACGGAACGCAACCGCGGCGGCGTCTACCTCTCCCTCGGCCTCGCCATCATCGCCATGTTCGGCATGTTCCTCTTCCTGACCTACTACCTGCAGATCGTCAAGGGATACACCCCGGTCAAGACCGGCTTCGCGTTCCTGCCGCTGATCGCGGGAATGATCGCGGGCTCCACCCAGATCGGCGCCCGCCTCATGACCCGTATCGCGCCGCGCCTGCTGATGGGCCCCGGCTTCCTCACCGCGGCGGCCGGCATGCTCCTGCTCACCCAGTTGGAGATCGGCTCCTCCTACACCGGCCTGCTCCTGCCCGCCCAACTGCTCCTCGGCCTGGGCATCGGAACAGCGTTCATGCCGGCCATGTCCCTGGCCACCTACGGCGTCCAGGCCGGCGACGCGGGCGTCGCCTCCGCCATGGTCAACACCTCCCAGCAGGTCGGCGGCGCCATCGGCACCGCCCTGCTCAACACCATCGCCGCCTCCGCGACCACCGCCTACGTCAAGGACCACATCCAGGCCGCCACCACCAAGCCCCAGCAACAACTCGTCCAACTGGAGGCCATGGTTCACGGTTACGCCAACGCCATCTGGTTCGCCGTCGGCATCCTGATCGCCGCCGCCGCACTGGCCCTGACCCTCGTCAACGTGGGCCGATCGGCAACCGACTCGACCACGGACGACGCGGAGACGCACATGCCAGTGATCACACACTGACAGGCACCTCGGTCCGTACGGTCAGCTTCGGTTTCCATCCCCGCCCGGCCCGTCGCCCGAGCCATGTCCTGGTCGATAACCGGAGCAGTCACTCGCCCGTGCTCCGCGCCCGCGCTGCGCCACCAGCCTCGCGGACGCGGAGCCGTTCCCGTGTGCCGCCGTGAAGTCGTTCACCGGCAAGCCTGCTTCGCCCGATCCAGCGATGGCACCACACATGTTGCATCCGCTACTGTCGGCAACACCGGCGCTGAGCTGCATCAAGCCATCGGGCTTCGCCTCGCGCCACACCTTTACACGCAGAGAACCCGCTGTGCCAGTGGTGCATGGCCCCGGTCCAGGCGGGATGGGGCACGTTCGTGCGCTTCGTCAACACCCGTAGCTGAGCCCGCTCACCACGACACCTCCGGGCCGTCGGCGACTACATGGAGCAGCACGCCGAACTGTCCCAGCAGCCGCACCGCGTGCTCCTGGTCCGCGTCGGCCAGGGCCTGCGGCAGTGTCCGCAGCAGTCCGGGCTTCGGCGAGGACGTGGCGGCGGGCGAACATTCCGCGCACGGTGTAGACGACGGCGACGTCGACGGCGGCGAGCGCGGTGTCCACCAGCGGGCCGACCCGGGCGCGGATCGCCGCACCGGCCGCCCGGCAGCGTTCCAGGAGTCCGTCGACGATCCGGTGCCCGAAGCGCAGCAGCGCTGAGGTACGCCACCACGTCCGCAGTTCCCCGAGCGGTCGGACGGTCTTTTTCTCGGGGCAAGTGTCCTGCGCGGCCTGCCATCCCAGTGCGTGGCGGGCGCGTTCGCCGGGCAGCCGCCCGTGGTCCTTCACGTACCTGTCGGTGATGCCCTCCAGAGCCTGCTCGATCTGCTGGCGGCGGGTGGAGGTCCAGTCGATCAGTTCCTGATCGACTCCGGCTATCTCCATCACCGGGCGCAGGCCCGGCGTCACCTCCCTCGGCACGGTCGCCAGCCCCAGTTCCTCACACACCTCCGTGGTCATCGTGAGGGTGTAGAGCGTCCCGGCCGCCACGATGTGCTGGTAGAGGCGAACGGTGTCGAGAGCGCCCCACACCAGGTGTAGGCCCTCATTCGGAATGTCCTGTTCCGTGGCGGCGACCTGGGCTTTTCCCGCTGTCTCGTTTGGAGGACACGGCACTTCTGTCTCACGATCTTGTCCCTTGCAGGCCGCTGCCAATCCATGCGTCTTGTGGACCACCTCGCGCCGGTCGAAACTCGTCGTCTTCGGCCGACCGGCCCCGGGGATCCGGCTGCCACTGCTCTTACAAAGTCATCGTCGGACAGTACGGCGAAGGGTGAGGGCGTGGGGCCGGAAGAGCGGGAGGAACTTTTCGAGCGGGCGAAGAACCTTGCCGCGAACCCCAAGACCGCGGGGGACGCGGGTCGACTGTGGCCCACGATGATCACGGCGTGCAAACTCGCGATCGAAGCCGCCGATGTGATCGACAGGCGCGATGAGCGGCACTTGGCCCGCGCCCTGCGGGGGTATTCCTCGCTGTTGTCGCGTGTGGGCACAGGCCGCGCCCCAGGTCGGCGAGGTGCCCGTGTAGACGGCGGCCTGGGCGCCGGTCCGGGCCTGCTCGGGGGCGTGGTAGCCAGGCGTGGAGACGATCGCGCCGGGCTCGGTCAGCGCTGTGACGCCCGGCGACTGGGCGATGCCGAAGTCGAGATCGTTTCCCAGAATCGTGCCGCCAGGCGGCAGGTTCGTACGCGTCCGGCGGTCACCTCGATGCTCTACGCCTCGTCAACGACCACGAACCGGGCCGGCCCCACACTCACCTCCGCGAGCTCGACGCGCACCCCATCAATGTCCTGGTGGGCCGGTCGCGCTTGGAGCAATGCGGTCAGGGCCAGGCGCAGGCCGTCCTCGTCGCCCACGGGGTGTGTCCGCATCAGGCTCCATGGTCTGTGGTCCTGGGCGAGGACGAACTGCACGTCCCACCGGCTGCGGACGATCACGATGGGGTCGACGACCGTGCAGCGGAAGGTCACCGTGACGGGGAAGTCCCAGTCGCTGCCGGACGCCGTCACCTCCCAGCGGGCGGACACACGCCTGTCGGGGCGGACATCGACCAGGGTCAGGGCGGTGCACCGCGCGGGATCGGCCGTCTCGGTCGTGTACGCCCCGTCGACGACGTGCACGAGAACCTGACCGGGCCCGGCGATCAGCGGATGGCGCCGCTCGCGCCACGCGCTCAACCGCCACCGGGGCCGCAGCTCGCGGTGGCGGACGATCGGATAACGGCCTGTCATGCGGACCACCTCCTTGCCTTGCTCAGTACTGCAGGGCCGTTGCCACGTCCTGTCCGATGCGTTCGACGGCGGTGAGGTCGAGCCCGTAGTGCACATAGCGGCCGTGGCGCTCCACCTGGACGAGGCCCAGGTCGCGCAGGGTGCGCAGATGCCGCGCGACCTGCGGGCGGGTCATCGACAGCCGGTCCGCCAGGTCAGCGGTGGTCATCGCCTGGCGTGCGATGAGGCGGCACAGGCGTATCCGACGCGGATCGGTGAGTGCCAGCATGCGGCTGCGCGCCAGGGTGACGCCGATCTGAGGGGCGTCGATGGGAAAGTGCACGACGGGGGGCAGTCCGGGCTCGTCCTTCACCAGCAGGTGCGGGGCGCCGTACCAGGTGGGGATCAGCAGCAGCGGTGTACGGGCGGGGCTGACCACCGCGTGGTGCACCTTGTCGAGGACGACCCTGGCGGGGCTGTCCAGGCAGGCGCTGGACGGGCTGAGCGAGAGGAGGGCCGCCTCGGGTCCCTCGTCCGCGAGCCGTCGGCGCATCTGGTGTGCGGCCCGGGACAGGACGGGCTCGGTGTGCGTCCACAGCTCGTCGAAGTAGACGCGGCGGCACAGGTCGAGGAAGCCGAGGAGGTCGGCGCGTAGGGCCTGCGGGTCGCGCAGCAGGTCCGCGGCGAGGGCGGAGTGCGGATCCGGCAGCGCGGACGCGGCCTGGCGCAGCGCACGCGCCTGTGTCCGGTCGTGGAGAACCCTGCCGAAGCGGTAGGCGCGGTAGCCGCTGACGCAGGTGTACGCGATGAGCTCGGCGAACCGGTCCACCGCGAGCTCCGCCGGCGGTGTGGGAAGCCCTGGATAGAATCCGCGCCAGCGCAGCGGCGTCCACAGCGGGGCGAACCGTCCAAGGCCGGTCCGGAAGGCGGCCGGTGCGGCGGTGCTGGTCCGCTCGGCCCAGTCGGCGTGCTCGGTGTGGTGGGCGTGTCCGGTCAGCACGTGCAGGCTGGCGGCCAGCTCGGCGAGTGGGGACACGGTGACCGTGAACCGGTCGCAGGCGGCGCCTTCCAGGACTATGACGACCGACATGAGCGGGAGTGTACGGCGGTCTCCTCACACCGGCACCCCCTCGAATTCGGCCCGCGCGGCGACGAGTACCTCCGGCTTGGTGAGCAGTGCGGCGACCACCTCGGCGAGCCCTGTCGCCGCGGCCTGTGTGCGGTTGTGGGCCAGGGGCGTCGCCGCGGCCTCTCGCATCCGGTCGGAGTGGGCGGGTGTACCGGTGTCGGCGATCTGGACGTAGGGGTGGATGACCGGCATCAGCTGCGAGAGGTTGCCGATGTCGGAGGACCCGGCGGGGCTGTCGGGGTCGTAGGGCCCTATGTCCACGCCGAGCGTCCGTACCGCGTCGGCGAACCGCTCCGCGAGAACGGCGTTGTTGCGCCGCTCCGCGTACAGGGGCCCGGTCTCGGAGACCTCTACCTGGGTCTGCGTGGCGAGCGCGGCCCCCGCCGCGGCGGCCCGCACCCGTTCCACCAGGGCCTCGGCCGACGCGGCCGTACGGTCCCGGACGTACAGATCGACCGCGGCCCGTGCGGGGACCACGTTGGGCGCCTGACCGCCGTCGACGACAATGCCGTGCAGCCGGGCACTCGGCGGCACGAACTGTCGCATCGCATCAAGGGCGTTGAGGAACAGATGGGCGCCGGCCAGCGCGCTGCGCCCCTGCCACGGCGAGACCGATGCGTGCGCGCTCACCCCGGTGAACTCGACCCGCAGGTGCGCCGCCGCGAGCCCGGGCCGGCCGGTCAGCCACCGGTCCCCCGGATGGAACATCACCGCCGCGTCCACCCCGTCGAAGACCCCCGCATCGGCCAGCCGCACCTTGCCCGCGCCGCCCATCTCCTCACCCGGGGTGCCGATCACGGCGACGGTGCCCGGATGCGCGGGCAGCGCCCGTACGACGGCCAGGGCCGCCGCCGCCCCGCCGGCCGCGATGAGGTTGTGACCGCAGCCGTGGCCGACAGCGGGCAGCGCGTCGTACTCCGCGAGCACGGCGACGCAGGGCCCCGGGCGGCTGCCCGCGTGCAGGGCCACGAAGGCGGTTTCGAGGCCGCCCGCGGGAGCGGTCACCGTGAAGCCCGCCTCGGCGAGCCAGCGGGTCAGCGCCTGCCGGGCGTGGAACTCGGCGAACTTCAGCTCGGGACGCGCGTGGATGGACAGGCTGACGGCGTCCATGCGGGGCCGCAGCACGGCCAGTTCCGCGGACAACGCTTTCACCGAGGACGCTTTCAAGGACGACATGGGAACTCCCCTCGTACGACGCACGGAGTGACGTGCTGTCAGGCACACGAGATGAGACTGCGGCCGGGCAAGCACGAGTCGTCGCCGATTACCGCGTCCCAGGCAACCCTCGCCGACCGGGCGAACAGCTGGGTACCTATGGAAACGGTGCAGCCGAGCCGTGCGACACCACGATCGTCGCGATCGGCGGCGGGGGCACGGTTCGCGGTGGTCACAACCGGGAGGGGATCCGATGAGGCGTACGGAAGCGGCCAGGCAGTTGGGGGGGGATTCGTGCGGAAGCACCGCACCGATGGCGCGCGACGCCTGCGACAGGCGGGCAGGTGGCTGGGAGTCGGGGCGGTGGGCACAGCCTTCGGGGTGCCGGTGGCGATCGCCTCAGTGGGCACCACCAAGGGGG
>NZ_JAENRY010000280.1 GCF_016612545.1 Streptomyces sp. MBT65
CGTCCGTACGACCCCGCCGGCCGCGTGCCCCCACCCGCGCCCTCCTCGCCCTCGCCGCGATGGCCGCCACCGTCGCGCTGACCGCCGGTGCCACCGACGCCCTCGATCACGACACGGACCAGGCGGTCGCCTCCTGCCGGGGCGGCGCTTGCCAGGGGGTGCTCCCGCCTCCGAGACCTGTGCACGGGAAGCCCGTCTGCGCCGACCCGGGCCGCTGACCCGGAACACGCCACCACCCGAACCGGCCACCCCGGAACACTCCGTTTCCGTCGCCTGCCGTGGGAACACGGGACGTGTCCGCGATGCTGTCCCCACAGGAGGTGATCGGCGATGGCCGACGGTCAGGCAGAGGGCGCGTTCCGTATCGAGCACGATTCGATGGGGGAGGTGCGGGTTCCGGTCGACGCGAAGTGGCGGGCGCAGACCCAGCGGGCGGTGGAGAACTTCCCGATCTCGGGGCAGCGCATCGAACGGGCCCACATCCAGGCGCTGGCCCGTATCAAGGGCGCCGCCGCCAAGGTGAACGCCGAACTGGGCGTGCTGGACAAGGACATCGCGGAGGCGATCCAGGAGGCGGCCCGTGAGGTCGCCGACGGGGCGTGGGACGAGCACTTCCCGATCGACGTGTTCCAGACCGGGTCCGGTACCTCGTCCAACATGAACACCAACGAGGTCATCGCGACCCTCGCGACCGAGCGGCTCGGGCGTGAGGTGCATCCGAACGACCACGTCAACGCCTCGCAGTCGTCCAACGACGTCTTCCCGTCCAGCATTCACATCGCCGCCACCGGGGCCGTGATCCATGATCTGATCCCGGCCCTTGAGCATCTCGCGGGCGCGCTGTCGCGCAAGTCCGTCGAGTTCGCCGATGTGGTGAAGTCGGGGCGGACGCACCTGATGGATGCCACACCGGTGACGCTGGGGCAGGAGTTCGGCGGGTACGCGGCCCAAGTGCGGTACGGCGTCGAGCGGTTGCAGGCCTCGCTGCCGCGGCTGGCCGAACTGCCGCTCGGCGGGACCGCGGTCGGCACCGGGATCAACACCCCGCCCGGTTTCTCCGCCGCCGTGATCGCGGAGGTCGCCCTCGTCACCGGGCTGCCGCTCACCGAGGCACGGGACCACTTCGAGGCGCAGGGTGCCCGGGACGGGATCGTCGAGACCAGCGGGCAGTTGCGGACCATCGCCGTAGGACTGACGAAGGTCGCGAACGATCTGCGGTGGATGGCGTCCGGGCCGCGCACCGGGCTGTCCGAGATCTCGCTGCCGGATCTTCAGCCGGGGTCCTCGATCATGCCCGGCAAGGTCAATCCGGTGATCCCGGAGGCCGTGCTGATGGTGGCCGCGCAGGTCGTGGGCAATGACGCGACCGTCGCCACCGCCGGCGCCGCGGGCAACTTCGAGCTCAACGTGATGCTGCCGGTGATCGCCAAGAACGTGCTCGAATCCATTCGGCTGCTCGCCAACGTCTCGCGGCTGCTCGCCGACCGGACCGTGGACGGGATCGTCGCTCACCGGGAGCGCGCACGTGAGTACGCCGAGTCGTCGCCGTCCGTCGTCACCCCGCTGAACAAGTACATCGGGTACGAGGAGGCCGCCAAGGTGGCCAAGAAAGCACTGGCGGAACGGAAGACGATCCGCCAAGTGGTGCTGGAGAACGGCTATGTGGAGCGCGGTGACCTGACCGTCGCGCAGCTCGACGAAGCCCTCGATGTCCTGCGGATGACGCGTCCGTAACCAATTGTCGCCATGGCGAGAACCGTGACGCGCGCCGCAGCGTCGTATGCCCGGGGCACCTAATATCTCTTCATGACAGACGGTGGAGCGGTACGAGCGGTGGAAGCGGGTACGTCTACGGCCTTCTGGGCGCCCGGGGATCAGATCCTGTGGCGTTATCGGGAGAACGCGGGCGACCGTTTCCACATCGCGCGCCCCGTCACGGTCGTCCGCGACGACGAGGAGCTGCTCGCCGTCTGGATGGCGCCCGGCACCGAGTGTGTGAAGCCGGTGCTCGCGGACGGTACACCGGTGCACGTGGAGCCGCTGGAGACCCGGTACACCAAGCCGCGCGCGGTCCAGCGCGACCACTGGTTCGGGACCGGGGTGCTGAAGCTGGCGCGGCCCGGTGAGCCCTGGTCGGTGTGGCTTTTCTGGGAACCCGGATGGCAGTTCAAGAACTGGTACGTGAACCTTGAGGAACCGCAGCTCCGTTGGGACGGCGGAGTGGACTCGGTGGATCACTTCCTGGACATCTCCGTTCACCCGGACCGCAGTTGGCGCTGGCTCGACGAGGACGAGTTCGCGCAGGCCCAGCGGGACGGGCTGATGGATCCCCAACTCGCCGAGCGGGTACGGAAAGCGGGCTGGTCGGCGGTCGAGACGATCCGCGCGTGGGGGGCTCCGTTCGCGGACGGCTGGCAGCACTGGCGCCCGGATCCGTCCTGGGCTGTACCTTCACTTCCGGAGGACTGGGACCGCACCCCCGCGCACATGTCCACATGAGACCCTTGATGCGCCCCCGGTGCGCAACCGTAGGATCGTCCTCCGCAAGGGCACCGCACAACTCCCGGGGCATGGACCGGGACTGACCAGACGTCACCGAGGGGCGGCAGGACGTGAGCGAGGGGTATCAGGGCAACAGCGGTTCGGGCCGCCGGTCCACCGGTGGCACAGCAACAGCCTCTGACCACGCGGGAATCCCGTTCCTGGGGCACGTATTCCGGGTATCGGCATTTCAGCGGGACGAACCGCACGTATCGCGTGCGGTCCCGGACGGACGGATTCGACACGCGTGACGGAGCACCCCACCTCCTTCGAGCGCCCCGGCGGCGCCGACCCCGCAGACCCCCGCGGGGCGCTCCTGCACACCTCGACGCCGTCCAGGCCGTCCGGTGGAGCCGGTTTACCGGCACAGGCACGCACCGGCGAGCCGCCTCCGGCGCCGGGTACGAGCACGTCCCGCGC
Organism: Streptomyces sp. MBT65; assembly: GCF_016612545.1. Taxonomy (GTDB): domain Bacteria; phylum Actinomycetota; class Actinomycetes; order Streptomycetales; family Streptomycetaceae; genus Streptomyces. The sequence continues at coordinate 2,962 of NZ_JAENRY010000280.1, forward strand.
CAAGGGGAAGGACCCGACAGGTAGCCCTGTGAAGCCCGAGCCCGATACCGCCGCAGCCGGCTCCGAGCACTCCCAGCCCTCGGCGGCCGAACCCGACACCCATCGCCCGCGCCCCGCGCCCGACGGCATCCCGGCCCAGCCGGGCGGCGGCGAGGTCTCCGACGCCGCCAAGGAGCGCCGTACGGGTCAGGGGCTGCCTCCGGGCGGTCCCATGCCGATGCGGCGGGACGGGGACCGGCTGCGCTTCGTGGGCGCCGCGACCCGGCGGATCGCCCGCGGCATCGACCTCGACGAGATCGTCATGGGGCTGTGCCGGGCGACCGTGCCGACGTTCTCGGACGCGATCCTGGTCTATCTGCGCGACCCGCTGCCCGTGGGCGACGAACGGCCCACGGGTCCCGTCGTGCTGCGCCTGCGCCGCACCGACCGGATCCCGGAGGAGCGGGACACGGAGAACGGCTTCATGCCCGCGATACAGCCGGAGCAGCCCTCCGAACTGTCCGCGGTCACCGCCGAGTTGTGCGAGGTACGCCCCGGCGGCGCGCTGAACGAGGTGCTGCGGGGCGTACGTCCCGTCTTCGCCGACTCCCCGGCCGCCCGCGCCGCGCTGCCCGAACTTCTCGGCGAGGGCGGCGAGTTGATCGTCCCCGCGGGCCAGCGCGCGATCCTCGCGCCGCTGCGCGGCCGGCGCCGGGTGATCGGCGCCGCGCTCTTCCTGCGCCGCCCCGAACGCATGGCCTTCGAGGCCGACGACCTCCTGGTCGCCGCCCAACTCGCCACGCACAGCGCCCTGGGAATCGACAAGGCGGTCCTCTACGGCCGTGAGGCGTACATCGCCGACGAGCTCCAGCGCACCATGCTCCCGGAGACCCTGCCCCGCCCCACCGGCGTCCGGCTGGCGTCCCGGTACCTGCCCGCCGCCGAGACGGCCCGGGTCGGCGGCGACTGGTACGACGCGATCCCGCTGCCCGGCAGCCGGGTCGCTCTCGTCGTGGGTGACGTCATGGGCCACTCCATGACCTCGGCCGCGATCATGGGTCAACTCCGCACCACCGCGCAGACGTTGGCGGGGCTGGACCTGCCCCCGCAGGAGGTCCTGCACCACCTCGACGAACAGGCCCAGCGCCTCGGCACCGACCGGATGGCGACCTGCCTCTACGCGGTCTACGACCCGGTCTCGCACCGCATCACGATCGCCAACGCCGGTCATCCGCCGCCGGTGCTGCTGCACCTGGGCGGCCGGGCCGAGGTTCTACGGGTGCCGCCCGGCGCCCCGATCGGGGTCGGCGGGGTCGACTTCGAGGCCGTAGAACTGGACGCGCCTGCGGGAGCCACCCTTCTGCTGTACACGGACGGGCTGGTCGAGTCGCGGCTGCGGGACGTGTGGACCGGGATAGAGCAGCTGCGCGAGAAGCTCGCCGCGGTCGCGCAGCTCACCGGACCCGATCACCCGCCGCCCCTCGAGGCCCTGTGCGACGAGGTGCTCGACATGCTCGGCCCGGGCGACCGGGACGACGACATCGCGCTGCTCGCCGCCCGCTTCGACGGGATCGCGCCCAGCGATGTGGCGTACTGGTTCCTCGATCCGGAGGACTCGGCGCCCGGCCAGGCCCGTCGGCTGGCCCGGCGCGCGCTGGCCCGCTGGGGCATGGAGGACATGAGCGACTCGGTGGAGCTGCTGGTCAGCGAGGTCGTCACGAACGCCGTGCGGTACGCCTCGCGGCCGGTCACTCTGCGTTTGCTGCGCACCGACGTGCTGCGCTGCGAGGTCGGCGACGACGTGCCCCAGCTGCCCCGGCTGCGGCAGGCGCGGGCCACGGACGAGGGCGGACGCGGGCTGTATCTGGTCAACAGACTGGCCCGTCGGTGGGGAGCCACGCGGCTGAGCACCGGAAAGGTGGTCTGGTTCGAACTGAACCGGAATTAGACCTCGTCCAAAAGTTGCCGAGGTCCCGGCGTGGGAGTTGACTGCTGGGGTACGCGAAGCGAAAGCGACCTACTTTCTTCCGAACAGGAGGACGCTCGTGACGCAGGCACCCCAGCACACTCCGTACACCACGAACAACGTCGGCATTCCGGTGGAGAGCGACGAACACTCGCTCACCGTCGGACCCGACGGCCCGATCCTGCTCCAGGACCACTACCTCATCGAGAAGATGGCCCAGTTCAACCGGGAACGGGTCCCCGAGCGGGTGGTGCACGCCAAGGGCAGCGGAGCGTACGGCTTCTTCGAAGTCACCAACGACGTCAGCCAGTTCACCCGGGCCGACCTCTTCCAGCCCGGCAAACGCACCGAGATGCTGGCCCGGTTCTCCACCGTGGCCGGTGAGCAGGGCTCGCCCGACACCTGGCGCGACCCGCGCGGCTTCGCCCTCAAGTTCTATACGGAACACGGCAATTACGACATGGTGGGCAACAACACCCCGGTCTTCTTCGTCCGGGACACCATCAAGTTCCAGGACTTCATCCGCTCGCAGAAGCGGCATCCGGCGACCGGGCTGCGCAGCAACGACATGCAGTGGGACTTCTGGACCCTCTCCCCCGAGTCGGCACACCAGGTGACCTGGCTGATGGGCGACCGGGGCATCCCGAAGACGTACCGCCACATGAACGGCTACAGCTCCCACACCTATATGTGGATCAACGGCGCCGGTGAGCGGTTCTGGGTGAAGTACCACTTCAAGACCGACCAGGGCGTCGAGTACCTCACGCAGGCGGAGGCCGACGAACTGGCCGGGTCCGACGGCGACAAGCACCGCCGTGACCTGCACGAGTCGATCGAGTCCGGGAACGCGCCGAGGTGGAGCCTGAAGGTCCAGATCATGCCGTTCGAGGACGCGGCGGACTACCGCTTCAACCCCTTCGACCTGACGAAGGTCTGGCCGCACGGGGACTACCCGCTGATCGACGTCGGCCGCATGACCCTGAACCGCAACCCGGACGACTACTTCGTCCACATCGAGCAGGCCGCCTTCGAGCCCTCGAACCTGGTCCCGGGCATCGGCCCCTCGCCGGACAAGATGCTGCTGGGCCGGCTGTTCTCCTACCCGGACACCCACCGGTACCGGATCGGCCCCAACTACGCCCAGCTGCCGCCCAATCGACCGCACTCGCAGGTCAACTCGTACGCCAAGGACGGCCCGATGCGCTACGAGGCGTCCACCGCGGCACGGCCGTACGCCCCGAACTCCTACGGCGGACCCGCTGCCGACTACGGGCAGTTCGGCGACCCGGCGAGCTGGCAGACGGCCGGTGAACTCGTGCGCGAGGCAACGAAGTCGCACGCCGAGGACGACGACTGGGGGCAGGCGGGCACGATGGTCCGCGAGGTCCTGGACGAAGCGGCCCGCGACCGGCTCGTCTCGAACATCACCGGCCACCTGAAGGCCGACGTCTCCCGCTCCGTCCTCGACCGTGCCCTCCAGTACTGGCACAACGTCGACAAGGAACTCGGCGACCGGATCGCCGCGAACTTCGCCTAGCGGTACGCGAGTTCACCCAGCGGTACACGAGAGGGCGCCCGGCGACGTGCCGGGCGCCCTCTCTCCGTGTGACCCGCCTACTGGCCGAGCTGGTCGAACGGCTGGTCCGTGTCACCGTCGCTCGGTGTCGCCGGCGGACTGGTCGTCGGCGACACCGAGCGACGCCGTCCGCGACGCCGACTGGGTCGGGGTCGCCGTCGGTGTGAAGTCCGGCTCGACGGCCGCGCCCTGGTCGGTCTCCAGGTCGAACTTGGTGTTCGCCTTGGTCACTCCGAACATGTACGTCGCCCAGATCTGCGCGGGGTAGCCACCACCGTTGATACGGCCGCCGCCCGCGGTGATCAGGCCGGTCGCGCCGGTCAGCGTGACCTGCTGGCTCGCCTGCTTGGTCCCGGGCGCTCCCTCGCCGAACAGGCCCACCGAAGTGACCAGGTCGGGCGTGTAGCCGGTGAACCAGGCCGACTTGTTGTTGTCGGACGTACCCGTCTTGCCCGCGACCTGCTGCCCGTCGCGCTTGCTGTTCTCGGCCACGGACACCTTCGCCGTACCGTCGTCGACCACGCCGGTGAGCACCGAGGACACCGTGTCGGCGGCCTCGCGCGGGATGACCTGGGCGCCGATCGGGTTCGGCATGGTGACCGTGCGGGTGTTGTGCGCGACCGACTTGATGAGCGCCGGGGTGACCTTCCTGCCGTGGTTGTCGAAGGTGGCGTAGACACCGGCCATCTCCATCGGGCTCGCGCCCATGGTGCCGAGGGTCTGCGCGGGCACCGCCTTCAAGTCCTTCTTGTCCATGCCCAGTTGCTCGGCGGTCTTCATCACCTTGTCCATGCCGACGTCGACGCCGAGCTGAGCGAAGACGGAGTTGATGGACTTGTTCATCGCCGTCTGGACGGTGACCTTGCCGTAGTTCTGGTCGTCCTCGTTCTCCGGCGCGAACGCGATGTCGCTGCCCACCACCGGGCGCTTGCTGGTGCCGTCGTAGAGCGTGTCCGTCGTGATCGTCTTTCCGGACTGCGTCTTGGCCTCGTCGGCCAGGGCCGCGGCGAGGATCACCGGCTTGAAGGTGGAGGCGGGCTGGTAGTCGGAGCGGGTGGCGTTGTTCGTGAAGTGCTTCAGATAGTCCACGCCGCCGTACATCGCCACGACCGCACCCGTCTTGGGGTTCACGGACACCGCGCCGGGCTGGACGTTGCCGTCGACCTTGCGCTTCTTGGCGTCGAGCTTGCTGGTCAGCTGGGACTTGACCGACTTCTCCAGCTGGGCCTGCTTCTTCCTGTCGATGTTGAGCGTGATCGTCCAGCCGCCCGCGCTGACCAGCGTCTCGGCGTCCTTGGCATTGGCGGCCTGACCACTGGAGATCAGCTGCTGCTCCAGCGCCGCGTTGGCCTCGGTCACCAGGTAGCCGGTCTGGCCGGCCATGCCGGGCTCGGCCTTGGGCGCCTTGGGGATCGGGAACTTCATGGCCTCGCGCTCGGTGGAGCTCAGCCAGTCCTGCCCGACCATGTTGTCCAGGACGTAGTTCCAGCGCGCCTGCACCAGCTTCCGGCCGGTGTCGGTCGCGGCCTGCCAGTCGTACTGGCTCGGCGCCTGGAGGAGCGCGGCGAGATAGGCGCCCTGCGGGACGGTGAGGTCCTTGGCGTCGACCTGGTAGTAGGCCTGTGCGGCGGCCTGGATGCCGTAGGCGCCACGGCCGTAGTAACTGGTGTTGATGTACCCGGCGAGGATGTAGTCCTTGGACTTCTCGCGGTCCAGCTTCAGCGAGATGACCATTTCCTTCAGCTTGCGCGTGACGGTCTGGTCCTGCGTCAGGTAGTAGTTCTTGACGTACTGCTGGGTGATCGTCGAACCGCCCTGCGCGCCCTTGCCGGACAGCGTGTTGAGCAGGCCGCGGGCGGTGCCCTTGAGGTCGACGCCGGCGTCGGTGTAGAAGGTCTTGTTCTCGGCGGCGACGAAGGTCTCCTGGACGGGCTTGGGGACCTGCGAGAGATCGACGTTCTCGCGGTTCACGTCGCCCTTGCGGGTCAGGACCTTGCCGTCGCTGTACTTGTAGACGTTGCTCTGCAGCTTCGCGTCCGCGTTGCCCACGGGGATGCTGATCATCATGTAGAGCACGATGAACGCGCCGATGCCGAGGAGACAGAAACCCAGGAACGTGCCGAGGATCTTCTTCCAGGTGAAGAGCCTGCGTATGAAGCTCTTGCCGTCCTTGGCACCTTTGGTGTCCTTGGCGCCGGTGGCGCCGGTGGTGTCCGCCCTCGACGAGCGGCGGGTCTTGGGCGCCGCGCGGCGACCACCGCGTTGGCGCGCTCGTCGCTCTTCCGCTCGTCCCATGAGTCCGTCTGCTCCGCTTCCTTCTCGGTTGTCGCTGCGAGTCAGCTCAGAAAGCTAACACCGCCAGTTGTGACAAACGTCTGCCGATCCTGTCTTTTACGGACGTGAGAATCAGCACCCGTCCCTATGGAACCGACGTACGAGAGGGGTTGAGGGTTGTCGTGAAGGGGTAATCTGATATCAGATTGCTAGAACCGCGATATGGGGGAATCACCATGACCACCGAAGTACCCGCAGACGTGCCCGACATGCCCGCCCCGCACGTGCGCGAGTTCACCGCGCACAGCATCGGCGGCGGACTCGCGCTCGTCCTCGGTCTGGTGGGGCTGTTCGGCTCCGCCGGACTGCTCGCCGCCGCCACCGCGGTCGACGCGCCCGGCGGCAAGGCCGCGCTGATCGTCGGCGGCATCCTCGTCTTCCTCAGCGCGATCATCGCGATGCGCGGGCTGAACACCGTGGCGCCTGGCGAGGCGCGGGTCGTGCAGCTCTTCGGGCGGTACCGGGGGACGATCCGGCAGGACGGGCTGCGCTGGGTGAACCCCTTCACCTCGCGCACGAGGATCTCGACCCGCGTCCGCAACCACGAGACCCCGGTCCTCAAGGTCAACGACGCCTACGGCAACCCGATCGAACTGGCCGCGGTCGTGGTGTGGAAGGTCCGCGACACCGCGCAGGCCACCTTCGAGGTGGACGACTACACCGAGTTCGTCGCCACCCAGACCGAGACGGCCGTACGGCACATCGCCATCGAGTATCCCTACGACGCCCACGACGAGGGCGGGCTCTCGCTGCGCGGGAACGCCGAGGAGATCACCGAGAAGCTCGCCGCCGAGCTGAGCGCCCGGGTCGCGGCGGCCGGCGTGCAGATCATCGAGTCCCGCTTCACCCATCTCGCGTACGCACCGGAGATCGCCTCGGCGATGCTCCAGCGGCAGCAGGCCGGTGCGGTCGTCGCGGCCCGGCGGCAGATCGTGGACGGGGCGGTCGGGATGGTCGAGGCGGCGCTGGCCCGGATCACCGAGCAGGACATCGTGGAGCTGGACAACGAACGGAAGGCGGCGATGGTGTCGAACCTGCTGGTGGTGCTGTGCGGGGACCGGGCACCGCAGCCGGTGCTGAACACCGGGACCCTGTACCAGTGACAGATCCTTCCGGGGATACGCCCCCGCAGCCACGGCCGCAGCAGCGCAAGCAGGTGCTGCTGCGGCTGGACCCGTCCGTGTACGAGGCGATCGCGCGGTGGGCCGGGGATGACCTGCGGTCCGCGAACGCGCAGATCGAGTTCCTGCTGCGGCGCGCTCTCGCGGAGGCGGGACGTCTCCCTGGTGAGGCCGGGCCCCTGCCGCGTCGTGGTCGGCCACCTGGGGGCTCCGCCCCCAGACCCCCGTCGGCCTGAAAGGCCTCGTCCTCACACGCCGGACGGGCTGATGGTGCGGGCCTGCGTATAGACGGACCGGCTGATGGTGCGGGCCCGCATACAGACGGACGGGCTGGTGGTGCGCGCCCCGACAAGAGATCCCCGCCGTGTAGCAGAACCGTGACAACCCGCCCCCACCTGCACATCCACACCCCCCGCCATGATCTACACACCGTGCGTATACACCCCGGGTATACCCCGTGTGTAGAGTGCTCCGCATGTCCATCGGTCACACCCTTCTGGGGCTCCTGGAGTCCGGTCCGCGTCATGGTTACGACCTGAAGCGGGCCTTCGACGAGAAGTTCGGTCACGACCGGCCGCTGCACTACGGCCAGGTCTACTCGACGATGTCCCGACTGCTGAAGAACGGTCTCGTCGAGGTCGACGGCATCGAGGCCGGCGGCGGTCCCGAGCGCAAGCGGTACGCGATCACCGACGCGGGGATCACCGACGTACAGCTGTGGCTCGCGACGCCGGAGAAGCCCGAGCCGTATCTGCAGTCGGCGCTCTACACCAAGGTCGTCCTCGCGCTGCTCACCCATCGCGACGCGGCCGAGATCCTCGATGTGCAGCGCTCCGAGCATCTGCGCAGCATGCGCATCCTGACCGACCGCAAGCGCAAGGGCGATCTCGCGGACCAACTCATCTGCGATCACGCCCTCTTCCATCTGGAGGCCGACCTGCGGTGGCTGGAGCTCACCGCCGCGCGCCTCGACAAACTCGCCGAGGTGGTGGCCAAGTGACGACACATCCCGCCGGTTCCCTGCTCGCGGCTCACGAGCTGCGCAAGGCCTACGGGCCGACGACCGCGCTCGACGGCGCGGAGTTCTCCATCCATCCCGGTGAGGTCGTCGCCGTGATGGGACCCTCCGGGTCGGGGAAGTCGACGCTGCTGCACTGTCTCGCCGGGATCGTGCCGCCCGACTCGGGCTCGATCACGTACAACGGGCAGGAGATGGCGACCATGAGCGACGCCCAGCGCAGTGCGCTGCGCCGCTCGGAGTTCGGGTTCGTGTTCCAGTTCGGCCAGTTGGTGCCCGAGCTGACCTGCGTCGAGAACGTCGCGCTGCCGCTGCGGCTGAACGGCACCTCCCGCAAGGAGGCCGAGCGGGCCTCGCTGCAGTGGATGCAGCGGCTGGAGGTCGACGACCTGGCCACGAAGCGGCCCGGTGAGGTCTCCGGCGGTCAGGGGCAGCGCGTCGCCGTGGCCCGCTCGCTGGTCACCAGCCCGCGCGTGCTGTTCGCCGACGAGCCGACCGGCGCCCTCGACTCGCTCAACGGCGAGCGGGTGATGGAGCTGCTGACCGAGGCGGCCCGGTCCACGAACGCGGCCGTCGTGCTGGTCACGCACGAGGCGCGGGTGGCCGCCTACTCGGACCGCGAGATCGTCGTACGGGACGGGAAGTCCCGGGACATGGAGCGGATCGTATGAACGTGCGTCAGTGGGCAAGAGACCTGGCCATGGGGATGCGGTTCGCCTTCGGCGGCGGGCGTGAGGGCTGGGTGCGGGCCGGGCTGACGGCTGTCGGCGTCGGGCTCGGGGTGGCGCTGCTGCTGCTCACCACGGCACTGCCGAACGCGCTGTCGCAGCGGAGCGACCGCGGCAACGCCCGGCAGGACTTCACCTACAGCGGGAAGCAGCTGGCGAAGGCGGACAACACCCTCGTCATCGCCGACTCGGACACCACGTTCCGCGACAAGGACGTGCGCGGCCGGATGGTGGAGCCCGAGGGCACCGAGGCACCGCTGCCGCCGGGGGTCGCGAAGTTCCCCGCGCCGGGCGAGATGGTCGTCTCCCCCGCGCTGGAGAAGCTCCTGAAGTCCGACTCCGGGAAGCTGCTGCGCGAGCGGCTGCCCTACCGGGTCACCGGCACCATCACGCAGGCAGGGCTCATCGGGCCCGCCGAACTCGCCTACTACGCGGGCGGAAAGGATCTCAAGCAGCTCCAGTCCGGCAGCAATATCGAACGCATCAACTACTTCGGGCCCTCCCCCAACACCCAGCCGGACGAGCTCGACCCGATCCTGCTGCTGCTGATCCTGATCGTGTTCGTCGTCCTGCTGCTGCCGGTCGCCGTGTTCATCGCCGCGGCCGTGCGCTTCGGCGGCGAACGCCGGGACCGCCGGCTGGCGGCACTGCGGCTGGTCGGGGCGGACGGGCGGATGGCGCGCCGGATCGCGGGCGGCGAGGCGCTCGCGGGGGCGCTCCTCGGGCTCGTCTTCGGCACCGGGTTCTTCCTCATCGGGCGGCAGCTGGCGTCCCTGCTGGAGGTGCGGGACATCAGCCTGTACCCGAGCGACCTCAACCCGTCGCCCGCACTCGCGCTGCTGGTCGCCGTCGCCGTACCGGCCGCGGCCGTGCTGGTGACACTGCTCGCGCTGCGCGGGGTCGTCATCGAACCGCTCGGCGTGGTCCGCAAGGCGAAGCCGCCGCGGCGCCGCCTGTGGTGGCGGCTGCTGATGCCGCTGGCCGGCCTCGCGATGCTCTACCCGATGATCGGGCAGGGCAACACCAACGGGAACTTCAACCAGTACCTGGTGACCGGCGGCACGGTCCTGCTGCTCGTCGGCATCACCGCCCTGCTGCCCTGGGTCGTCGAGGCCACCGTGGCCCGGCTGAACTCCGGCTCGGTGTCCTGGCAACTCGCCGTCCGCAGGCTCCAGTTGAGCAGTGGTACGGCGGCCCGCATGGTCAACGGCATCGCGGTCGCGGTGGCCGGGGCGATCGCGCTGCAGATGCTGTTCGCCGGAGTCGAGGGCGACTACACCAAGGAGACCGGCAACGACGTGAACCGGGCCCAGATGGAGGTCTCCGTGGGCAGCGGCGTTCCGCTCGCCGAGGTCGGGCGGCGGCTGGCGCGGACCGAGGGCGTGCGCCGTACGTCGGCCATCTCGCAGGCCTCGGTCGGCGAGCGGGCGAAGAACCCGAACAACGAGCTGGAGGTCTCCGTCGGCAGCTGCGCCGAACTGCGCGAGGTCGGGAGCCTGCCGTCCTGCCGGGACGGTGACATCTTCCGGATCGTCCGCGGCAGCTACGACGCCGAGACGAAGAAGCTGGCCACGGCCGGCAACACGGTGTACTTCGACCCGGCGTGGGACGGGTCGTCGAGCACCTCGACGCCGACGCCGTGGAAGGTGCCCGCGGGTCTGAAGACGGCACAGCCGCGCGAGGACCCGACCGGTTATGCCCGCGGCGGTCTGTTGATCACGTCGGGCGCGCTGCCCGCGAACGCGGCGCACGTCCTGGACCAGCACGTGTTCGTCTCGCTTGACCCGTCGGTGGCGGACGCGAGCGACCAGGTGCGCAACACCGCCGCGCGGATGAACCCGCTGGCGGACGTGTTCATGCTGACGTCCACCCGGCAGTCGCTGCAGTTCAAGTCGATCCGCACCGGGCTGTTCGTCGGCGCCGGCTGTGTGCTCCTCCTCATCGGGGCGAGCCTGCTGGTGTCGCAGCTGGAGCAGTTGCGGGAGCGCAAGAAGCTGCTGTCGGCGCTGGTCGCCTTCGGCACCCGGCGGCGCACGCTGAGCCTGTCGGTGCTGTGGCAGACGGCGATCCCGATCGGCCTCGGCCTGGTGCTGGCCACGGCGGTGGGGATGACCCTGGGCGCGGTGCTGCTGAAGATGACCGACACCTCGGTGCGCATCGACTGGTCGAGCGTGCTGGCGATGTCCGGCATCGGCGCGGGGGTCGTGCTCGGGGTGACCGTGCTGAGCCTGCCGCCGCTGCTGCGGATGATGCGGCCGGACGGGCTGCGCACGGAGTAGTCCGCCCGCAGCCGTCCGCTCACCGGCAGGTCAGAGGCCGTACTCCCGCACCACGCGGCGGACTTGGGCGAACAGCATGCCCACGTTCACCGACTTGCGGCAGACGACCACGGCGACGACGTCCTGTTGCTCGGTCATCCGCACGAACAGATGGGTGAGGTTCTCGCTGTTGACGAGGATCTCCTGGAAGTAGTGGTGGTCGCTGGTGATCCCGCGACGTTCCTTGAAGACGTCCTCGATCATCGCGACCGTCCGGCCCTGGAACAGGTCGAGGGTCGCACCCGCCAGCAGGTCGAGGACCTCTGGCGGGTGGTTGTCGATGGTCTCGTACGACAGCAGCATGCCGGTGGACATGTCGACCACACCCGAGGCCACACAGTCGGGGGCATCGGTGCGGAGGGTTTTGACCAGGCCCATCACCTGGTCGGAGAATCCTGGGGTCATACGTTTCGTCGCCATCCCTTCACACTCCTTCTGATGCCTTCTCAGTGAGGATCGACTCGATGCGGTCGAGCGTCGGCCGGGCCGCGAGATGCAGCCGGTCGACGTCCATCCCCTCGTCGCCGAGCACCACCATCAGCGCGGTGTCGCCCACGGCGTAGGTTGCGGCGCAGCCGTGACTGCCGTACGTCACCGTCTGGCGCAGCGTGCCGCGATCGGTGGCCTCGGCGGTGCGCCGGGCCAGGCCCAGGCCGGCCGCGGCCAGCGCGGCGAGGGCTTCCGGGTCGATCGTGTCGGCGGTGTCGGCCGCGATGAGCAGTCCGTCGGCCGCCGTGAGCGCGGTGTCGGTGACACCGGCCACCTTCTCCCGCAGTTCGCGCATTTCCAGTGCCAGGGCTTTGTGATCCACTTACTCAACTCCCCTAAAACTGATCGCATTTGTTCACTAGGGTCATTTCGAGGTTCCGTTCCGCATACGGAAGAACCCTTTCCAGCCCGCCCCGCTCTTTTCGGGGACGAGAGTCTCGGTGATACCGCTGGCACCCGGATTCCGACGGGGCAGGGCGGTGGGTGCGGTGAACTGCGCGGGCGCGGGCGCGGGCGCCGGTTCACGACGCGCTACGGCGAGCCCGCCGGGCGGCACCCGCACCGGGATCGGCACGGGTGTGTCCGCGCACTCCAGCAGTCCCTCGGCGAGCATCCGCGCGACCTCGGCGGTGACGGTGTAGACCGCGCGCCCGGTACGGAACGCGAGATCGCGGGCGGTACGGCGGCCGTCGGCATGGGCGAGCAACTCCCGTTGCAGCAGCCCGAGTCCGGCCTCGTCGAGGGCGTACGCCGGGGGCCGCGGACGTTCCCGGTCGGGGCGCACGGGATACGGCAGCGCGGTGATCGCGGCGAACTTCCGGGCTGCGTCCTGGAGCAGCCGGACCGAGGGCTCGCCGAGCGTGACGGGGGCGAACGGCCGCTCGTCCGGGGCGAGTTCGCAGTCGTCGACGTCTCCGGCGACCACCGCGAAGGCCGCGTCGTGCAGGGCCAGCACACACACGATCCGCAACTGGGCGGCGCCCGCGTACCCGTGGGCGATCAGCCCGTCCAGCGGCCAGCGCGAGCCGCCCGACTCCCGTACCAGATCGGCCCATTGCTCACCGCCGATCCGCCCGGAACGCAGCAGCAGCGCCTCCGGTCCCGGAGCGCCCGGGCTCTCCACGGCGACGACGAGTCCGCCGCGCAGATGGAAGATGCCGCCGGGGCTGCCCGACACCCGCAGTCCCCCGGTGAACTCCTCGCGCCCACAGGCCGCGAGAGAGTGCGCGAGCAGGTCGTGACCGGCCCGGCCGAGGGAATCCCGAATGCCCGCCATCACTCCCCTAGGCTTTTCGTACACGCACCTGACGTGTAGCGCTGAGGGGTGAAGGTGTATCAGTCCGCGCGCATATTCCGGCGGGGTTCTTCCTACCTGCCTGCGGGTGACGGAAGTTGAGAATTCCCGCCGTTCGATTTCCTTTGTCCGACGCTCATTTGACCGAACGGGGGCGGGTCAGTCGCCGGCCTTGCCCGTCAGTTGCCGGTCCCCAACACCCGTACCGGCAGCGGTCGCAGAGCCTCGCGGAGGGCGGCGGCCAGTTCCTGGTACTCGGCGCGACGGGCCGCGCCGGTGCGCATCGCGAGGGCGATCCGGCGGGTCGGGGCGGGCTCGGTGAAGTAGCCGGTGAGGAGCAGCTCGCTGCGGGTCGTCTCGACGCGTACGGCGGTGCGCGGCAGCAGGGTGACCCCGAGCCCGCCGGCGACGAGCTGCACGAGCGTGGAGAGCCCGGCCGCGGTCGTGGTGACGGGGGCGTCCGCCCGCCCCGCCTCCCGGCAGATGTCGAGGGCCTGGTCGCGCAGACAGTGCCCCTCGTCCAGGAGCAGCAGGTTCAGCTCGCGCAGCGCCTCGCGCGGGATGCCGCTGCGCCCGCCGAGGGGATGGCCGAGCGGGGTGACGAGCACGAAGTCCTCGTCGAACAGCGGGAGTTCGACCACTCCGGGCACCCCGAGCGGCACGGCGAGCAGCAGCAGGTCGAGCCGTCCGGTGGTCAGCCCGTCGAGCAGGTTCGCGGTCTGCTCCTCGTGCACCTGGAGGTCGAGGTCCGGGTACCGGTCGTGCACCAGCCGCAGCACGGTCGGCAGCAGATACGGCGCGACGGTCGGGATGACCCCGAGCCGCAGCGCCCCGGTGAACGGGGCCCGCACGGCCTCCGCCTCCGCCATCAGCGCCCCGACCTCCTCCAGCACCGCCTTCGCCCGTACGGCGAGCCGCTCGCCGGCGGGCGAGAGGAGCACCTTGCGGGTGGTGCGCTCCAGGAGGGTGACGCCGAGGGTCTCCTCCAGCGCGGCGACGGCTCCGGACAGGGCGGGCTGGCTCATGCCGATCGCGGCGGCGGCGTCCCGGAAGTGCAGATGCTCGGCGACCGCGGAGAAGGCGCGCAACTGGGCCAGGCTGGGCTGGCGCCTCTTACTCGTATTACTAACGGTCACTGATAACCGCCTCCGATCAACACGACCCAGTGTAGCTATTTCCACAATCAATGCACGTTGTGCCAGGATCGGAGCCGACCAACCCACGCGAAACACCCATTCCGCTGGGGTGTTTTCCGCTGCAAGGAGAGCCAGTGCTCACTGTCGGTGACAAGTTCCCGTCGTTCGATCTGACCGCCTGTGTCTCGTTGGAGAAGGGCAAGGAGTTCGAGCAGATCACCCACAAGACCTATGAGGGTTGGCTGGTGGTCTTCGCGTGGCCCAAGGACTTCACCTTCGTGTGCCCGACCGAGATCGCCGCCTTCGGCAGGCTGAACGACGAGTTCGCCGACCGTGACGCCCAGGTGCTCGGCTTCTCCGGCGACTCCGAGTTCGTCCACCACGCCTGGCGCAAGGACCACGACGACCTGCGCGACCTGCCGTTCCCGATGCTGGCCGACTCCAGGCACGAGCTGATGCGGGACCTCGGCATCGAGGGCGAGGACGGCTTCGCCAAGCGCGCGGTGTTCATCGTGGACCAGAACAACGAGATCCAGTTCTCCATGGTGACCGCGGGCTCGGTCGGCCGTAACCCCAAGGAGGTCCTGCGGGTCCTCGACGCGCTCCAGACGGACGAGCTCTGCCCGTGCAACTGGACCAAGGGCGACGCGACGCTGGACGCGGGCGCGCTGCTCGCCGGGAAGTGACCTGAGATGTCACTGGACGCCCTGAAGTCCGCCATACCGGACTACGCCAAGGACCTGAGGCTCAACCTGGGTTCGGTCATCGGCAACTCCGAGCTGCCGGCGCAGCAGTTGTGGGGCACGGTTCTCGCCACGGCGATCGCGTCCCGATCGCCGCTCGTACTGCGGGAGTTGGCGCCGGAGGCGAAGGCTCGGCTGTCGGCCGAGGCGTACACCGCGGCCAGGTCCGCCGCCGCGATCATGGCGATGAACAACGTCTTCTACCGGACGCGGCATCTGCTGTCCGACCATGAGTACGGCAACCTGCGGGCCGGGTTGCGGATGAACGTCATCGGCAACCCCGGGGTCGACAAGGTCGACTTCGAGTTGTGGTCGTTCGCCGTGTCCGCGATCAATGGGTGCGGGATGTGTCTTGACTCCCACGAGCAGGTGTTGCGCAAGGCGGGGGTCGAACGGGACGTGATCCAGGAGGCGTTCAAGATCGCGGCGGTGGTGGAGGCGGTGGGGGTGACGTTGGAGGGGG
>NZ_JAENRY010000281.1 GCF_016612545.1 Streptomyces sp. MBT65
CGTACCGGTGGCCCCGGTGCCGCGTCCGCCAGCGCCCGCGGCACCGGGGCCACCGGTACGCCCTTCACCTGCTGCGGGGTGGGCAGCGCCGCCGTACGCACGACGCGGGCGCAGCCCGTGGAACGGAGCCGGCGCATCCGGGGGACCAGGACGTCGATGTGGTCGAGGGAGGGAAGCTGTCCGGCCGAGGTGAAGCCGTGCAGGGTCAGCGCGGCCAGACCCGTGACCATCGTCTCCGTGTACGTCGGCCGGTGCGGCCCCTCCGCGCCGGGCTGGACCGGGACCCCCGCCGTCCGCTCCCGCGCCGCGTACATCAGCACCGCGTGCAGCCGCTCCTCGCCGGTGGGCGGGCCTGAGTGCAGCAGGACGACGCCGGGGAGGAGCTGCTGCCAGGGGCCGCCGGGGCGGCACTGCTCGTTCACCTCGGCGGCCGGGACACCGTGCGCACGGAGCTGAGCCGTCGTCAGAACCCGGCGGTGCACCTCGGAGAGGTGGCTGAGGGGGCGGGGGGAGAGCGGGGTGTTGTGGTTCATGCAACGGGGTTTCCCGCGCCGGATCCGCTCCCTAACCGCTGTTACACGCCCGTCGACAAATCCAGACAACGCGGTACTAAAGGACAGGCGTTCGGATGCCGAGTAGGCGCCGAAAACCCCTGGTCCGGATGGGGTGGACCAGGGGTTACGGCTGCGATTACCTGTATTCAGTAACGGTCACGCAGAGGTCAACCGCAGGCCAAAGCAGCACCCGACCGTAGGCCAAAGGTCAGCCCTGAGTGCCCCGCCCCTCGTTGTCCGCCGCCTGCGCCCGCAGCGCCCGCGCCAGATCGTCCCGCGACTCCAGCACCAGCCGCCGCAGGGCGGGCGCCGAGCCTTCGTGGGACGTCAGCCACGCGTCCGTCGCCGCCAGCGTCGCCTCCCCGTCCTCGGCCGTCGGGAACGCCGGGAACAGACCCCGCACCACATCCATGCCGATCTGGATCGAGCGCTCCTCCCACACCCGCTCGATCGCCGCGAAGTACTTCTCCGTGTACGGCGCGAGCAACTCCCGCTGCGAGGGCTGCACGAAGCCCGCGATCGTCGCCTCGACCAGCGCGTTGGACAGCGCCTCCGACTCCACGACCTGCGCCCACGCCTGCGCCTTGACGGCCGCCGAGGGGCGGGCGGCGAGCGTGCGGACCTGGTGGCGCTTGCCGGACGCGGTGTCGTCGCGGGCCAGTTCGGCGGCCACCACGGCCGCGTCCGCCGCCCCGTGCGCGGTCAGCGGCTCCAGGAACGCCCAGCGCAGCTCCTGGTCGACCACCAGCCCGTCCACCTTCTCCGTGCCGTCCAACAGGCCCCGCAGCAGCGCCAGTTCGTCCGGCGCCGACGCCACCGACGCGAAGAACCGCGCCCACGCCAGCTGGTGCTCGCTGCCGGGCTCGGCGTCCCGCAGATCCCGCTCCGCGATGTGCGCCAGCAGCTTCGCGCCGGTCTCCCGCCACCACGGCGGCGAGTAGTTGACCAGCGCCGAGTTCGCCCACGCGTGCAGCATCTGAAGGACGCCGATGTCGGTCTCCCGGCGCCCGAACTGCATCACCAGGTCGATGAAGTCGGGCGCGAGCAGCAGCGCGTCCCGCGTCATGTTCCACAGCGCCGACCAGCACAGGGCACGCGCCATCGGGTCGGTGAGCGCGCCGAGTCGCTCCCGCAGGGTCGCCAACGACACCGCGTCGAAACGGGTCTTGGCGTACGTGAGGTCCTCGTCGTTGACGAGCACCAGCTCCGGCGCGTCCGCACCGGCCAGTTCGACCACGACCGTGCGCGGGCCGTCGACGTCCACCTCGGCCCGCTCGTACCGGACGAGACGCTTGTCCTCCGTCCGGTAGAGGCCCACGACCACGCGGTGCGGGCGGAGTTCAGGATGCGACTCGGCCGCGTCCTGAAGCACCGTCAGCTCGGCGATCCGGCCGCCTTCCACGTCCAACACCACTTGCGGAGTAAGGGAGTTGACCCCGGCCGTCTGGAGCCACGACCGCGCCCAGGACGCCATGTCCCGGCCGCTGGTCTCCTCCAGGACCGACAGCAGATCACCGAGGCGCGTGTTGCCGTACGCGTTCCGCTTGAAGTAGCGGCGCGCGCCCTCCAGGAACGCGTCCTGGCCGACGTACGCCACCAACTGCTTGAGTACGGACGCCCCCTTGGCGTACGTGATGCCGTCGAAGTTGAGCTTCGCGTCCTGGAGGTCGCGGATGTCGGCGGTGATCGGGTGCGTGGAGGGGAGCTGGTCCGCGCGGTACGCCCACGCCTTGCGGCGGTTGGCGAAGCTGATCCAGGCGTCGGAGAAGCGGGTCGCGCCGACGCTCGCGAACACCCCCATGAAGTCCGCGAAGGACTCCTTCAGCCACAGGTCGTCCCACCACTCCATGGTGACGAGGTCGCCGAACCACATGTGCGCCATCTCGTGCAGGATCGTGTTCGCCCGCGCCGAGTACGAGGCCTGCGTCACCTTCCCCCGGAAGATGTACTCCTCGCGGAAGGTGACAAGACCCGGGTTCTCCATCGCGCCGAGGTTGTACTCCGGCACGAACGCCTGGTCGTACTTCCCGAACGGGTACGGATAGTCGAAGTGCTCGTGGAAGAAGTCCAGCCCCTGCTTCGTCACCAGGAACACGTCGTCGGAGTCGAAGTACGGCGCCAGGCCCTTGCGGCACATCGCGCCGAGCGGGATCTCCAGCGTCGTACCGTCGGCGAAGGTGCGGGAGTAGGAGTCCGTGACGTAGTGGTACGGGCCCGCGAGGAACGCCGTGATGTACGTCGAGATCGGCTTCGTCTCCGCGAACTTCCATACGCCGTCGGTCAGTTCGCCGACGCCGTTGCTCCACACCGTCCAGCCCTCGGGGGCCCGCACCTCGGCGCGGAACGGCGCCTTGAGGTCCGGCTGCTCGAAGGTGGCGAAGACCCGGCGCGAGTCGGCCGGCTCGTACTGGGTGTAGAGGTAGATCTCGCCGTCCTCGGGGTCGACGAAGCGGTGCATGCCCTCGCCGGTACGGGAGTACGCGCACCGCGCGTCGACGATCAGCTCGTTCTCGGCGGCCAGGTCCTCCAGCTGGATGCGCGAGCCGTCGAAGACCGCGCCCGGGTCGAGGTCCCTGCCGTTGAGCGACACGGCGGTGACGCCCGGCGCGATCAGGTCCGCGAAGCTCGCCGCGCCCGGCTCGGCACAGCGGAACCGGATCGTGGTCACCGACCGGAAGGTCCGCGGTCCCTCACCGGCGTCGTCACCCACCGCCGAGCGCAGGTCGAGGGACACGTCGTACCCGTCGACGGACAGCAGTGCGGCCCGCTCCCGGGCCTCGTCGCGGGACAGATTCTCACCGGGCACGGAGGCACTCCCTCGGATGGTCTTCGCTTGGTCAGCGCTGTGTGGTCAGGGCCGATCCTGCCATGCGCCCCTGACCGCGGGTACCCGGGAATGAGGTGGCGGGAGGCGGTGTTGCGATGAGGAAACGGCCGTATTCCGAGGAGCGTCATGTCTGAGACCGCCAAGACCCCCGTGGACTTCTGGTTCGACCCGCTGTGCCCCTGGGCGTGGATGACCTCCCGGTGGGTGCTGGAGGTCGAGAAGGTCCGGGACATCGAGGTCAGCTGGCACATCATGAGCCTGGCGGTGCTGAACGAGCCCAAGCTCGACGAGCTGCCCGAGGAGTACCGCGAGCTGCTCGCCACCAAGGCCTGGAAGCCGATCCGCGTGGTCACCGCCGCCTGGCAGAAGCACGGCTCGGAGATCCTCGGCCCGCTGTACACCGCGCTCGGCACCCGCATCCACAACAACGGCGAGGGCCCGACCGTCGAGGCGATCGCCGGCGCGCTCGCGGAGGTCGGCCTGCCCGCCGACCTGATCGACTACGCGGACCAGGAGGACTTCGAGTTCGACGCCGAGCTGCGCGCCTCCCACAAGGAGGGCATCGACAAGGTCGGCCAGGACGTCGGCACCCCCGTCATCGCCGTCCCCGGCCCCGACGGCGAGCAGATCGCCTTCTTCGGCCCGGTCGTCACCCCCGCCCCCAAGGGCGAGGAGGCCGCGCGCCTCTGGGACGGCACCGTCGCGGTCGCCTCGGTCCCCGGCTTCTACGAGATCAAGCGCTCGCGCACCAAGGGCCCGGACTTCAGCAACCTGTAAGCACGGCAATCCGTAGGTACGGCAACCTGCGGGCACGGCGGCGCTCACTCCGGGGCGGCGGCCTTCTCCTCACGGAACTTCTCGGGGAGATCGCCGCCGCCTCGCGCGTGGTACGCCGGCTGGTAGCGCACACAGCCCTTGACGGCGCAGCGCCACAGATCCCCCACGTAGTGCCGGGGCCCCTTCTCTTCCCGGACGGCTGCCTTCTCGGCGTCGGCCATCTTCTGGAAGTCCTGCCAACCAAGGCAGTTCGGGCACCACCGTCGAAGCACCGTCATGAACTCCTCCTCGCCACGCACGGGCCAGGCCGGTAGTACACCGCGAATCGCGGGCGCCCGCCCCCGAAATCACCGGCTCCGGTGGCGCGCCGCCGCCAGCCGCGCCAGATGGTCCTCGAACCCCTTCGCGTAGTACGCCGCCCGTCCCGCGTCCGGCTCGACGACCTCCGTCGGCCGGGTCCAGGCCCCCGCGTCCAGCGGAACCCCGTACCGCTCGGCCGCCGCGAGGACCGCGCCCCGCGCCCCCACCTCTCCCTCGACCACGCGCAACGGCCGCCCCAGCACATCCGCGAGCAGCCGCATCCAGGCGGGGCTGCGCGTCCCGCCGCCGCACACGGCCAGCGAACCCGTCAGCCCGGCCGCCTCGAGACAGTGCCGGGCCGCGTAACCGATGCCCTCGCAGGTCGCGCGGATCAGGTCGGCGGGCGTCGACTCCAGGGAGACACCGGTCAGTTCGGCGCGGAGCCGGGGTTCGACGAAGGGCGCGCGCTCGCCGGACGGCGCGAAGTACGGCAGCACCCGCACCCCGTTCGCCCCGGCCGGGGTCGCCGCGAGCAGCGCGTCCACCTCCTCGTGCCGGACGCCCGTCGTCGACAGCACCCAGTCCAGGGCCGCCGTACCGACCATCGCCGGCATGGCCCGCAGCCAGTGCCCCGGCCGGTCGAGCGAGATGTACAGACCGGCCGGTTCGCCGCTCAGATCCAGATCGGTCGTCGCGACCAGACTGGCGAGACACGTCCCGACGATGAGCAGCCCGTCGCCGGGTTCCGTCACGCCCGCGCCGAGGGCGCAGGCGGGCAGGTCGTACGGCCCGTTCGCGATCCGGGTGCCCGCAGGCAGCCCCTCGCCGCGCGTCTCGGCCGTCGCGACCGGGTCGCTGACCGGGGCCAGCAGCCCGCGGCGCCGGGTCAGACCGAGAAGCTCGACGACACCGTTGTCGTACGACCGCGTCCTGGGGTCGAGGAACGGCATCGACGCGTCCGAGACATCGGTCGTGGCCGGTGCCCCCGTGAGCCGCCGGAAGACCATGTCCTTGCAGTACAGGGCGTGCCGCGCCGCGTCCAGCGCCTTCGGCTCGTGCGCCTCGAACCAGGCCAGCAACGGCCCCGGACACCCCGGGAACATCGCGCTCCCCGTCCGCCGGAACACCGTCTCGAAGGTCCCGTCCGCCAGCCACCGGTCGAGCAGTTCATGTGCCCGCCCGTCCATCCAGGACGCGGCCGCCCGCACCGGCCGCCCCTCCGCGTCCACCAGCCAGACACCGTCGCCCTGCCCGGTGAGCCCGGCGAGTTCGACCGGCTCGGCGGTGTCCGCCGTGAGTTCGTCGAGTACGGCGACCACCGCGGCGTAGACCTCGTCCATGTCCTGCTCGACGAACCCACCGTGCATCGACAGCCCCACCGGGCGGGTGGCCACGGCGAGTTGGCGACCGGAGCCGTCGAAGGCGGCGGCTTTGACGGTGGATGTGCCTACGTCGATCCCGACGTACATAAGACCTCCTCGGAGTTGGTGACGATCCTCAGGTCAGGCTGTGCCCGAGCGGCTCCCGACGCGCGCACCTCTTTTGGTTCGGTCGACGCGTGGGGACAGACCGACTTGGTGGGCCCTCAGCGGAGTTGGTGGGCGAGAGGCTCCCCGCGTGCCCAATGGCCTACTTCACTTGCCGCTATTCGTGCTGCCTTCTCCGCCACCGCGCGGGAGGCGCCGCCCAGGTGGGGAGTGAGGACCAGCCGGTCGTTGAAGCCGAACAGACGCGAACCGGCGGGCAACGGCTCGTGCGCGTACGTGTCCAGGGCCGCCGCCGACACCTGCCCGCTCTCCAGTGCCTCGCACAACGCGTCCTCGTCCAGCAACGGGCCCCGCGCCACATTCACCACCACCGCGCCGGGCCGCAGCAGCGCCAGCTCGCGGGCGCCGATCAGGCCACGGGTCTCGGAGGTCAACCGGGCGTGCAGGGTGATGACTTGGGAGCGGCGGAGGAGTTCGTCCAGCGCCGTGACGCGCAGTCCGTGGATCTCGCCGTGCACATAAGGGTCGTACACCATCACGCGGGCGCCGAACGCGCAGAGGACGCGGGCGACCCGGCTGCCGACGGCCCCGTACCCGACGAGCCCGACCGGCAGATCCTCCAGCTCCAACCCACTCCGTTCATACGTGTAATAGGCGGCGCCCGCCTCCCAACTGCCCTGCCCGGCAAGGAGTTCATGCGCCTGCGGGATGCGGCGGAGTGCGGCCAGCATCATCCCCACGGTGAACTCGGCGGTCGCGGCGGCGTTGCGGCCGGGCGCGAAGCACACCCGTACGTCGTGGGTCTTCGCCGCGTCGAGGTTGACGTTCACGGGCCCGCCCCGGCACACGACGACCAGCCGCAGCTCCGGACAGGCGTCCAGCACGCGCTCGGTGACCGGCCCCATCTGGGTGACCAGCACCGGCGCACCGGTGCTACGCAGGGCGTCGATCACCTCGTCCTCGGCATCGCTCGCCTCCTCCACCTCGGCCACGGCGCCGAAAGGCTCCAGGGGCCAGCCGAGCTTCAACTCGCTTACGGCGAAAGGGTGTTCGCGCAGTTCCTCGGCGATCGCGGAGGTGATCAGCGACGGCAGGACGAAATGGTCACCGGCGGCGACGACACGCAGGGTCTCGGTCATCGTGGGGCTCCCTCCCTCTTTGCCACGATGAACGGGGAATGCCGAATGCGTAACCCCTGTGGGAGGTCCGGATGATGTTCGAGGGTGACGGCGGGGCGTGGCTGGGCATCGACCTGGGCACGCAGAGCGTCCGCGCGCTGCTGGTCACCGGCGACGGGCGGGTCCTCGGCGCCGGTGCCGCCCCACTGACCGGCCAGCGGGACGGCACCCGCCACGAACAGGACCCGGAGGAGTGGTGGAAGGCGGTGTGCACCGCGTCCCGGGCCGCCCTGACGGGACAGCGGTCCCTACGGCTCGGTGGGCTCGCGGTGTGCGGCACCTCCGGGACCGTCCTGCTGACGGACCCCGAAGGCCGCCCGCTCACACCGGCGTTGATGTACGACGACGGGCGTGCGGCGCCGGAGGCGGCGCGGGTCGGCACGCAACCGAGCTGGGCGCTGCCGAAGGCGCTGTGGCTGTTGGAGGCGTACGGGAGGGGGCGGATCACCCATCAACCCGACGTGATCACCGCCCGGTTGACGGGCGGAACGACGATCCCGACCGACTCCAGCCACGCCCTGAAGACGGGCTACGACGCGGAGCACGAGGCGTGGCCACCCCAACTGGCCCACCTGGGTGAGGTGTTGCCGGAGGTGGTCCGGCCCGGCACCCGGCTGGGAGAGGTGTCCCGGGCTGCCGCCGAAGCGACCGGCATCCCCGCCGGTACCCCGGTCGTCGCGGGGATGACGGACGGCTGCGCGGCCCAGATCGCGTCCGGCGCGCTGCGCGTCGGCGCGTGGAACTCGGTGCTCGGCACCACACTGGTCCTCAAGGGCGCGTCCGCTAGGCCCGTCCGGGACGACGCCGGGGTGGTCTACAACCACCGCGCACCGGACGGGAGTTGGCTGCCGGGCGGGGCGTCGAGCGTGGGCGCGGGGGCGCTGCCGACGGGGGCGGACCCGGCGGAGATGGACAGCCGGGCGGCCGACCACGAACCGTCGGGCGTCCTCACGTACCCCCTCTCCTCTCCAGGTGAACGCTTCCCCTTCCTGGCCCCGGAGGCGACGGCCTTCACGCTCGGCACCCCGGCCTCCGAGGCGGACCGCTGGGCGGCGGTGCTCCAGGGCGTGGCGTTCACCGAGCGCCTGTGCCTCGACTACCTGCACTACCTGGGCGCGCCGATAGACGGCCCGCTCACCTTCACGGGCGGCGCGGCCCGCAGCGCGTACTGGAACCAGCTCCGCGCCGACGTCCTCGGCCGCCCGGCCCGGGTACCGGAACAGATCGAACCGGCCCTGGGAATGGCGGTGTTGGCGGCGTACGGCACAGGGGCCACTGCCTCGCTCGTCGAGGCGGCCGACCGCATGGTCCGTATCCGCACGGTCCTCGAACCCCGCGCGTCCCGTACGGCGCGCTTCGTCGAGCCGTACGCTCGCCTGGTGGACGAACTGGAGACCCGAGGCTGGCTGCCGACCCCGCTCGCGACCCACACCCGCACCCGCCTGAACCAGAAAGCCGCCGACTCATGAGCACCACCCTCCTGCTGGCCCGCCACGGCCAGACCGTCTGGCACGCCGAGAACCGCTACGCCGGCATCAGCGACGTGGCCCTGACGGACACGGGCGTCGCACAGGCGGAGGCCCTGGGCCGCTGGGCGGCGGCGCACCCGGTCGACGCGATCTGGACGTCCCCCCTGTCCCGAGCCGTCCGCACGGCGGCCCCCGCCGCCCGCGCCCTGAACCTCACCCCGCACACCGAACCCGCCCTGATCGAATGCGACTTCGGGGTGATGGAGGGCCGCACGCTCGCGGAATTCGAGGCGGAGCACCCGAAGGCGGCGCAGGCCTTCCGCACCGACCCGGTGACTCACGCCTTCCCCGGCGCCGAGGACCCGACAGCAGCGGCAACCCGCGGCACGGCGGCCCTGCACCACATCGCCACCACCCACCCCGACCAACGCGTCCTGATCGTCGCCCACAACAGCCTGCTGCGGCTGGTGCTGTGCCGGTTGCTGGGGATTCCGCTCAGCGAGTACCGCCGTGTCTTCCCGCAGTTGCGCAACGCTGCGGTGTCCGAGATGCGGATGGCGCCGGGTGAGACCGCATTGCTGTCACTTAACGTGCCTGTGTGACCGACGGCCGAAAAGGGTGGGGATGATGGGGCAGGAGAAGCAGGCGGCACGGCGTTCCGCGGGGACGGAAACCGGGGTGGACGTGCTGCTGCGCTGGACGTGGATCCGGCGGCGTACGCCCGCGCAGGACGTCGAGGACTTCAGGAACGGGCAGGCGCTGCTTGTCGCGGGGTTCACGAAGAGCATCGGTGGGGCGGCGATGTCCTCGGTCGGCAAGGGCAAGCAGATCGCGCGCGTCAGATCGGGACTGCTGCGCCTTGCCGCGGGCGAGGAACCGGTGTGGACGGACCGGCGGGGAGACCGGACCGCGAGCCTGAGACCGCCCTTCTCCCTCAAGCCCACCGGTGTGAAGCTGCCGCTGGGGCCGAAGTTCGAGCGCTACGAACTCGTCACCGCCGACGGCACGTTCGACCTGGCGCTGCCCAAGAAGGACCGGGAACTCGTGCGGTGCGCCTTCGAGGCGCAGTGAGACGAGGAGGGCCCCCGCGAGTCACGTCCTCGCGGGGGCCCTCCCTTCCATCGCCTGCCTGAGTGAGCGGTGAGAAGACGATCACGAGGCAGGACGTTCTGTAGAGGTTGGCGGAGATCAGGCCGACAGGATCGTCTGCCGGGACCTCGCCGCCTCGTAACGTCGCGCCACGTCCTGCCAGTTGACGACCGCCCACATCGCGTCGATGAAGTCGACCTTCTGGTTCTTGTACTGGAGGTAGAAGGCGTGCTCCCAGGCGTCGAAGACGAGGAGGGGGGTCGACCCCTGTCCGACGTTGCCCTGGTGGTCGTAGACCTGCTCGACGATGAGCCGGCCGCTCAGCGGCTCGTACGCGAGCACGCCCCAGCCTGAACCCTGGGTCGTCGCGGCGGCCTTGGTGAGTTGGGCCTTGAAGCCGGCGAAGGAGCCGAAGGACTCGGAGATCGCGTCCGCCAACTCGCCCACGCCGTCGGCTTCCAGGGGCTCGCCGCCGCCGTCGCCGGTCATGTTGTGCCAGTAGATGCTGTGCAGGATGTGCCCGGAGAGATGGAACGCCAGACTCTTCTCCAGGCCGTTGACCGAACCCCACGACTCCTTGTCGCGCGCCTCCGCCAGCTGCTCCAGCGTGTCGTTCGCACCCTTCACGTACGCCGCGTGGTGCTTGTCGTGGTGCAGCTCGATGATCTCGGGGCTGATCACGGGGGCGAGCGCGGAGTAGTCGTAGGGCAGGTCGGGCAGCGTGTAGACGGGCATGACGGATCGATCCCCTCCGGACCTCTTGTTGCACATCACTTGCAACTACAACCTAGCAGCGAAAAGGCTCCGTGTGGCTACTCCGCGACCGATGTGTAGTGCGACGCGTCGCCCTCGATCGAGTAGCTCTCCTTGCCCTCGATGCCGACCGGGATGTCACCGGCGATGGTCACGCGGTTGAGGCGGCGGGGCTGGTCGTCGTAGTTGTCGATGGCGTAGTGCTGGGTGATGCGGTTGTCGAAGAGGACGAGCTGGTTCGGGGACCAGCGGTGGCGCAGGACGTTCTCGGGGCGGGTGACGTACGCCTGGAGGAGGTCGAGGATCTTGCGGGACTCGCCCGTCGACAGGCCTGCGATCCGTTGCGCGAACCCGCCTATGAACAGGCCGCGTTCGCCGGTCAGCGGGTGGACGCGGACGACCGGGTGGACCGTGCGGAACTTGATGGACGTGAACTGGGCGCGCTGGGCGGCCTTTTCGTCGTCGATCTCCTCGTCCGGTACGGCGTAGTCGTAGTCGTTGGTGTGCTCGGCCCAGAGGGTGTCCGCGAGGGCGCGGAGGGGTTCGGGCAGATCGCGGTAGGCCGCCGCCGAACTGGCGATCAGGGTCTCGCCGCCGTACGGCGGGACCGTGATGGAGCGCAGGGTGCTGGCCTGGGGCGGGTTGAGGACGAAGGTGACGTCGGTGTGCCAGTGGTTGGCCCGGCCGCGTTCGCTGTCGACGGGCAGCACGTTCGGGGCGCCGTCGACGGCGGGCACGGTGGGGTGGGCGGTGGTGAGGTCGCCGAAGTGGCGGGCGAAGGCCTCCTGGCCCTCGTCGTCGAGGTGGACGTCGTCGAACACCAGCGCCTTGTGGACGTTGAGGGCCTCGCGGATCGCCGCGACCTGCTCGGCGTCGAGGGGCTTGTTGATGTCGACGCCGGACACACGGACGCCGATGTGCGCGGTGACCTTCTGGATCTCGATCTCGGTCTCGATGGACATGGTGAAGTCCCTTCAGGCAAAGGCGGGTTGGGCGTACTGGTTGGCGGGGCGGGGGAGGCCGTAGCGCTCCCGGAGGGTGGTGCGCGGGCCGTACTCCGTGCGGAGCAGACCGCGGGCGCGGAGGAGCGGGACGACCTGGTCGACGAAGGCGTCGAGGCCCGAGGGGAGGACCGCGGGCATGATGTTGAAGCCGTCGGCGGCACCCTGCGTGAACCAGGACTCGATCTCGTCGGCGACCTGTTCCGGCGTACCGGCGAAGGTGAGATGCCCACGTCCGCCACCGAGTCGGCCGATCAACTGCCGTACGGTCAGCCGGTCCCGGCGGGCGAGTTCGACGACGAGGGTGTAGCGGCTCTTGGCACCCTCGATGGAGTCCTCGGGAGGAAGATCGGCGGGGAGTTGGGCATCCAACTCAAGGGTGGCGGGTGGTAGTTGGAGAAGCCGCTCCAGGCGGTCCACTCCGTGCGTGTACACGATGTGGTCTTCCAGCAGCCGCTCGTTCGCGCGGGCCTCGGCCTCCGTCCCGCCGAGCACCGGGACGATGCCGGGCAGCACCTTGATGTGCTCGGGGTCCCGACCTGCCGCCGTCGTACGGGACTTGAGGTCCCGGTAGAAGTCCTGGGCGTCGGCGGGGGTCTGCTGCGCGGTGAACACCGCCTCCGCGTACCGGGCGGCGAACGCCTTGCCGTCCTCGCTCGAACCGGCCTGCACGAGCAGCGGGTAACCCTGGGGTGAGCGGGGCACGTTGAGGGCGCCCTCGACGCTGAAGTACGTCCCCTGGTGGTGCGGCGGGTGGATCTTCGTGTCGTCGCCCCACACCCCGGCCGCCTTGTCGGCGACGATCGCGTCGTCCTCCCAGCTGTCCCAGAGCTTCAGCGCCACATCGAGGAACTCGGCGGCCCGCGCGTACCGTTCGGCGTGCGCCGGCTCGTGCGCCAGCCCGAAGTTGCGGGCGGCCTCGGCCCCGGCGGTCGTGACGATGTTCCAACCGGCCCGACCGCCACTGATGATGTCGAGCGAGGCGAACTTGCGGGCCAGGTTGTAGGGGGAGTTGTAGGACGTGGATGCGGTGGCGATCAGGCCTATGTGCTCGGTCGCCGTCGCGAGTGCGGTGAGCAGGGTGAGCGGTTCCAGGGCGCCTGCCGGGCGCTGGGCCAGGTTGCTCCACAACTGCGGCCCGTCGGCGAGAAAGAGGGAGTCGAAGGTGCCGCGCTCTGCGATCCGGGCGAGGTGTGTGTAGTGGTCCAGTTCGACGTGGGCGTAGGGGTTGCTTTCCGGGAGGCGCCAGGAGGCCTCGTGATGGCCGGTGTTCATGAGGAAGGCGTTCAGGTGGAGTTGGCGGGGCATGCCAGGTCCTTTGGGTGAGTGTTCCGGTGCCTTTCAACGCGGGCGGCATAAATCAGCCCGTCCGGCGTTTGAGGACGAGGCCCCTTCAGGGCCGATGGGGGTCTGGGGGCGCAGCCCCCAGGCGGGGCGCGCAGCCGACGGTCACCGCGAATCCGACGTCACACCGAGCGCCGCCAACAACCGTTCCCGATACTCCGCACGCGGCACCTCCGGATCGATGGCCAGGTCCAGCCCGATCCGCCCCTCCTCCAGCACAAGAACCCGATCCGCAAGCACGATCGCCTCGTCCACGTCATGCGTGACCAGCAACACCGAGGGCCGATGCCGCTCCCACAGCTCGCGCAGCAACACGTGCATCCGGATGCGAGTCAGGGCATCCAGCGCGCCGAACGGCTCGTCCGCCAGCAGGAGTTCGGGCTCACGCACCAGCGAGCGGGCGAGGGCGGCCCGCTGCGCCTCCCCGCCGGACAACTCGTTCGGCCAGGCCCGCTCACGGCCGGCGAGGCCCACCTCGGCAAGGGCCTCGCGCCCCTTCGCGGCGGCCTCCTTGCCCTCCGCCCCCAGCAGTACGTTGTCCAGCACCCGCCGCCAGGGCAGCAGCCGGGAGTCCTGGAACACCACCGACACCCGTTCGGGCGCGGTGAGTTGGCCACTCCCGACCACCTCGTGGTCGAGCCCCGCGATGGCCCGCAGCAACGTGCTCTTGCCGGACCCGCTGTGCCCGAGCAGCGCGGTGAACTGTCCGGCGGGCAGGTCGAGGTCGATGTGGTCGAGGACCGTACGGCCGTCGAACGACCTTGTGAGGCCCCGGAGTTGGACGGTGGGGGCGACGGTCAGCTGCTGAGTGTGCGGCGCCATGACAGCACCCTCCGTTCGACGAGACGGACCGCGCTGTCGGAGACCAGACCGAACACGCCGTAGATCAGCAGGCCGACGAGGATGACGTCCGACTGGCCGTAGTTCTGGGCCTGGAACATCATGTAGCCGAGGCCGCTGGTGGCGTTGATCTGCTCCAGGACCACCAGGCTCAGCCAGGAGCCGGTCACCCCGAGGCGCAGGCCCACGAAGAAGCCGGGCAGGGCGCCGGGGATGACGATCTGGCGGATGAACTGGAGCCTCGACAGGCCCTGGACCTCGGCCAGTTCGACATAGCGGTGGTCGATGCCGGACAGCGCGGCATGCAGGTTGAGGTAGATCGGGATGTAGACGACGATCGCGATGATGGCGACCTTGAAGGTCTCGCCGATGCCCAGCCAGAGGATGAACAGCGGGATGAGGCCGAGGGTCGGGATCGCCCGGTTGAGCTGCACGGTCCCGTCGATCAGCGCCTCGCCGACCCGGCTCAGCCCGGCGGCCAGCGCGAGGACGACACCCGCGGTGAGACCGAGCGCGAAGCCGTAGGCGGCGCGTTCCAGCGAGGTCAGCACGTCCGTGGGCAGTGTGCCGGACGTCCACAGCCGGCCGGCGGTCCGCAGTACCGTCCAGGGCGCCGGGATCGCCGCCGGGTCCAACTGCCCGGCGGCGGAGGCGAGGGCCCACAGGGCGAAGAACAGCGCGGGGCCGATGACCCGGGAGGCGGGCAGCCGTTTGCCGGGGGCGAGACCGCGGCGCCGCCCGCGCCGCCGTACGGCCGACTTCTCCTCAACGGCCGTCACCGGCACGCTGGTTGCAGTGGTCGTCGAGGTCGTCATGGCCGTCACTTCCGGTACTCCGCCGGTACGGCCCTCGCCGCGACGGCCTCGAAGCGCCGGTCGAAGAGCGAGTCCACCTTGAACTCCTTCACGAAGCCGCCCTCCGCGAGCAGATCGGCGGTCTCCTGCTCCCACTTCACGGCCTCGTCCCAACTCGGCGGGAACAAGGGCTTGTTGGCCAGCGCGGTGACCGACTGCGCCTGTGCGAGGGTCAGGTTCTGCGTCTTGACGTAGAACTCCTCGTTCCAGGTGTCCGGGTGCTCGTACTGCCAGACCTGCCCCTGCGCCCACTGCGGGATGTACGCGGCGATCGCGGCCGCCTTCGCCGGGTCGGCCAGCACGGCGGCCGGCGCCCACAGCAGGTTCAGCAGGTCTACGACGTCGGTGGTGATCGCGCGGGCGCCCTTCGCCTCGTACTGCTTGAGGTATGCGGGTGCCTGGCTGTTGGCGAGCGGGGCGATGTCGACCTGGCCCGACTGGAGGGCCGTGAAGAACTGGTTGCTGGTCAGCGGGACCAGCTTCACCTCGTCGTACTTCAGGCCCGCCTCCTTCAACGCCCGTAGCAGGACGACGCCTTGGGCCTGGCCCTGCGAGAACGCCAGCTTCTTGCCCTTGAAGTCGGCGACGGAGTGGATGTCGCTGCCGGGCTTGGTGGCGAAGAGGTAGTTGGGCTTACGAGTGATGTTGATCGCGACGATCTTCGCGTCGAAGCCCTGGTAGTGCGCCTGGATCGGCGGGATGCCCGCGTTGTTGGCGAGGTCCAGTGACTTGGCGCGGAACGCGTTGATGACATCGGGACCGGCCCCGATGTTCACCCAACTCGACACGGTGAACGGCAACTTGGGCAACTTCGCCAGCTTGAACTGGAGTTGCTGGGTGTTGAGGTACGAGGAGATCTTCAGGCTCGTGCCGGACGGCACCTTCTCGGCGAGCGGGGCGGACAGACCGGCCCCGGACTTGGCGGTCGCGGCACTGCTCGTGGCACAGCCGCTGAGACCGGCGATGCCCGCGGCGGCACCGAACACCGAGGTGAGGAAGAGTCGCCGGTCGACACCGGGCGCACGGGAATGAGGCATGGGAGTACTCCCTGATCAAAAGTCGCGGGAACGCGGGAATGCGCGCTGAATTCACGGCAGAGGAAAGCCGGAGAAAGAAATGCGGGCAGGATGAGACCGGCGCCGGGGGCGCGTCAACGGGTCAGCAACAAGAAGTGCGACAACTCATCTGCAGGCTCATGACCAGGATGTTCCCGGCCATGAGCGCCCCCTGTCAACATTCCGAGTTTCTGAATTAAATAGTCGCCGGTGAAACGCTCAACGGATCCCGGTACAGCACGTCCAGCAGCACCGAACCGCCCGCCACCGCCAGCACGGAATCCGGGAAACTCGTCGGCACGACGGCCGACGCCCGCTCGTCACCGACCTCCTCGCGCAGCGCGCGCAGGCAGTCCTCCCGCCGCATCACCCCCAGCTCGGTGACGACCACCGTCTCCGGGTTGAGGATGTCGAGCAGCAGCCCGGCCGCCCGCCCGACCATTCGCGCCCGCTGCGTCAACAGCCGTACGGCGAGCGGGTTTCCGCCGTCGGCCACGGCCACGAGATGGGTCGGGTTCACCCCGTCGATGAGCCCCGCCTCCCGGGCCCGCCGGCACAACGTCCGTTCGCTCAGCTCGACTTGGAGGCAGCCGACGCGCCCGCAGCCGCACGGTTCCGTACCGCCGCGTAACGGCAGATGCGCGATCGCCCCGGCCTGGGACCGAGGCCCGTGGTGCACCTCGTCGTTGGTGGCGAAGGCCGCGTCGACCACATTGCCCACGAAGAGATGCAGCACGCTACGGCTGCCGCGGGCCGCCCGCCCGAACAGGCGCTCCGCGTTCACCAACGCCCGTGCGTGGCCGTCGACATGGACCGGGAGCCCGGTTCGGGCGCCGAGGATCTCGCGCACCGGCACCTCCCGCCAGCCGAGCAGCGGATGTTCGACGATGGTCCCGGAGTCCCGGTCGACCCAGCCGCCGGCGGCCACGCCGACGCCGAGCGGGATGGTTCCGGGTGCCTCCGCGAACAGCGCGCCCAGACCGTCGGCGGCCCGGGTCAGTACCCGGGACGGATCGGTGCTGTCGTGCCCGATCCGCCGCTCGGCCACCACCCGGCCCCGCAGATCGAGCAGGGCGACCGTCGTGTAGGGGACGGCCACATGGACTCCGCCCACCACGAACCGCGATGCGTCCAGGTCGACGGGCACATGGGGGCGGCCCACACCGTTGGACCGTTGAGGTGTGGCGGACTCGTGGATCAGCCCCAGCTCGGTGAAGCGGGCGCAGTAGTCGGTCACCGACGCGGGGGACAGACCGGTCAGCCGGGCGATCGTGGAGCGGGCCACCGGCCCGTGCTCCAGCACCGAGCGCAGGATGACACTCGCGTTGGTACGCCGCCGGTCGCTGTCGGCGGCGTACCAACGCGAGTGTC
>NZ_JAENRY010000282.1 GCF_016612545.1 Streptomyces sp. MBT65
GTGCTGGTGCGAGCGGGGGACCGGTGTCGGTACCGGTGCCTGGGCCGCCCGCGGGGGCGGGGCCGGTGCGTGGTGCGGTGGATGCGTGGCCGGTCCGGGGCGGTGGGACGGGTCGATCATTTCCAGCGCCTCCCGCGCCGGGGCCTGTACGACCTGCGGCTCCATGCTGCCGTCCGGACGCGGCACCGACGCATGGGACGGTACGGCCGGGGGAGCGGGGGCCACCGGCCGCTGGACCGTCACACAGCCGGAGAGGGCCGAGACAGCCACGGTGACCAGGAGCGTTGCGGTGGTGGTCGTCGTTCGATGCACCCGCGCAACTCTGCTGGTTCCGGCCCCGTTCGGGACAGCGGACGGGCGGATGATGCCCCACACGGGTGATCTCCGACCCCTTAAGGACGGCGCGCGCCCCGCTCCGGGTGACGTGACGTCAGTCGCCGGTCTGCCCGTCGATCCGCTCGCGCAGCAGATCGGCGTGGCCGTTGTGCCGGGCGTACTCCTCGATCATGTGCGTATAGATCCAGCGCAGGTTGAAGCGCTCGCCGGTGCGCCGGTGCTTGCCCACGGAGACGTCGTCCAGGGTGAAGCGGGCCGCGATCTCGCTCGCCGCCGCGATCTCGGCCCGCCAGGTGGCGTGGGCCTCCGCCCAGGTGTCCGCCTCGGTGAGATGGAAGTCGCCGTCCGGGTCCTCGTCGCTGAAGTAGATCGGGCCAAGGCCCTCGTCCGCCATGACATTGCGGAACCAGCCCCGCTCCACCTCCGCCATGTGCCGCACCAGACCCATGAGCGACAGCGTGGACGGCTCCACGGACGCGGTCCTCAACTGCTCGTCGGTCAGACCCTCGCACTTCCAGGCCAGGGTCTCCCGGTGGTACGTGAGCCAGCCCTCCAGCATGGTGCGTTCGTCGGCGGTGGTCGCGGGTTCACTGCGCTCGATGGTCATCCTCGCATCCTCCCGCGCCCGGTCCGCCCGCACCAGCGGATATCCCCCGCCGTATGCTTCCGAGGTACCGCCGGACAAGCGCCAGGGAGACTCCGTGAAGGTCGGCTGCATCGGACTCGGTGACATCGCGCAGAAGGCCTACCTGCCCGTTCTCGGCAGCCTGCCCGGGGTCGAACTGCACGTGCAGACCCGCACCCCCGCCACTCTCGCCCGGGTCGCGGACGGCCTGCATCTCCCGGCGGACCGGCGGCACACGGACCTCGACGCACTCCTCGCGCAGGACCTCGACGCCGCGTTCGTGCACGCCCCGACGAGCGTGCACCCCGAGATCGTGACCCGGCTCCTGGAGGCGGGCGTGCCGACGTACGTCGACAAGCCCCTCGCCTACGAACTCGCCGACTCCGAGCGGCTGGTGGTGCTCGCGGAGGAGCGGAACATGTCGCTCGCGGTCGGCTTCAACCGCCGCCACGCCCCCGGGTACGCGCAGTGCGCCGACCACCCGCGCGAACTGATCCTCATGCAGAAGAACCGGATCGGGCTCCCCGAGGAGCCGCGCGCGATGATCCTGGACGACTTCATCCACATCGTGGACACCCTGCGGTTCCTGGTGCCCGGGCCGATCGAGGACGTGACCGTGCGCGCCCGCACCCAGGACGGACTGCTGCACCACCTCGTGCTCCAGCTCTCCGGCGACGGCTTCACCGCGATCGGTGTGATGAACCGGCTCAGCGGCTCGGTCGAGGAGATCCTGGAGGTCTCCGGCCAGGACACCAAGCGTGAGGTCCGCAACCTCGCCGAGGTCGTCGACCACAAGGGCCAGCCGACCGTACGACGCCGCGGGGACTGGGTGCCGGTGGCCCGGCAGCGCGGCATCGAGCAGGCCGTGCTCACGTTCCTGGACGCCGTACGCGCCGGAAAGGTGCTCAGCGCCCGGGACGCGCTGGCGACTCATGAACTGTGCGAGCGGGTGGTACGAGCGGTCGCGGACCGGTCCGCCGCAGCCTGAGCGCCACGGTCCCCTCCCCGACGCACATCGCCGCGAGCACCAGCAGCGCCAGGCCCACCGGCCAGGCGCCGTAGCGGACGTACGGGGTGATGCCGTGCGCGAGCGGGATGTCGTAGACCTGGGTGGTGCTCTTGTCCGTGCCCAGCCAGGAGCCGATGCGCTGTCCGCTCGGGCCGTAGACGGCGGAGACGCCGGTCAGGGTCGCGTGGACCATCGGGCGGCCGGTCTCGGCGGCGCGCAGGGCGGCCAGGGTGGCGTGCTGCTCGGGGGCCCAGCTGTTCTGGAACGACGAGGTCGACGACTGCGCGAGGAGGACGTCCGCGCCGTCCTGCGCGAGATGCCGGCTCATGTCGGGGAACGCGGTCTCGAAGCAGATCAGCGGGCCGATGCGCAGCCCGTGCCCCACGTTCATCACCACCTGCTCGGTGCCGTGCCTGCGGTCCACGCCCGCCGCCTTGCCGACGGAGGTGGCCCAGCCGAGCAGCGAACGGAACGGGATGTACTCGCCGAAGGGGACCAGCCGCATCTTGTCGTAGCGGTCACCGGTGAGACCGTCCGGGCCGACCAGGATCGAACTCTTGTAGATGCCGGGCTTGTCGGAGCGCTCGGCGTCCACGTTGACCAGGATGTCGGCGCCGGTCTCCTTGGAGAGCGCGGCGATACGGCGGGCGAGATCGGGTCGCTTGGTGAGGTCGAAGCT
This sequence comes from Streptomyces sp. MBT65, assembly GCF_016612545.1. Taxonomy (GTDB): domain Bacteria; phylum Actinomycetota; class Actinomycetes; order Streptomycetales; family Streptomycetaceae; genus Streptomyces. Next base: position 2,650 of record NZ_JAENRY010000282.1, read on the forward strand.
GACGCTGCTCTCGCCCCAGGCGATCAAGTCGACGTCCTGACCGGCGAGTTGGCGGGTGAGCTGCTCCTCGCGGTCGAAGCGCCGCTCGCCGCTCTCGTCGCCGGCGACGACACCCGGCTGTACGACGGCGATCCGCACCCGGCCGTCGACGTCGGGGCGCGGTGACCACACCCAGACGGCGGAGGTCACGGCGGCGGTGGCGACCAGTCCCGCGACGGCGGGCACCCGGACCGCGCGCACCGCGACGAGCACGGCGACCGCGACATTGACGGCCACCACCAGGAAGCTCAGCAGCCACACCCCGCCGACGGACGCGAGCCGCAGGGCCGGCTCCACCTGCCACTGGGTGGAGCCGAGCAGACCCCACGGGCCGCCCAACCCCTGCCAGGACCGCACGAGTTCGACCATCAGCCAGCCCGAGGGCAGCACCAGCATCGCGGCCCCGCCTCGCCCCGGCGACGGCACGCCACCGAGGAAACGGTGCACCAGCCAGCCCCACGGCGCCCACAGCGCGCCCAGCAGTCCCGCGATGACCACGATGAACACGCTCAGGCTCGGCACCAGCCAGCTGTGCACGGCCAGCATGAACCCGAGCCCCCCGAACCAGCCGTCGTGGACCGCCCGCCGCCCGGTCGGCGCCGAGCGGGTCAGCAGGATCCAGGGGACGAGCGCGACGTAGGCGAACCACCACCAGGACGGTGCGGGGAACGCGAACACGGGCAGGGCGCCCGCGAGGACGGCGAGCAGGGAGCGCCGCCAGGGGGAGACGAGCCAGTCGCCGAAGTTCCTCATACGAACCCCCTACCCGCTGGTGGCTCCAGTGTGCGTGCCGCGGCCGATCCGGGTCGGCGGACGCCGAACCGGTCGTATCAGTTGACCACGGCTTCCGGACGCCGCTCGGGAAGGCGCCGCCACTTCTCCGCCACGACGACCTCGGTCAACCGCCAGCCGTCGTCCGTCCGCAGCAGCCCGAACGCGTACCGCCCGCCGCACACGAAGTCCGGAGCGGTGGACGTGTCGCCGTCGTCCTCCTTGGCGAAGCGCATCGGATTGACGTAGTCGGCCTGGACGCGCGCGGTGTCGTCGGTGTGCTGGTCCAGGGCGCCGAAACTGATCCGCCGGTTGACGATCAGGTGCTGCCGCATCGGGAACAGCTTCATGCTCTCCGCGAGCCATACGGCGATCTGTTCGGCGTTCCCCTCGATCCCTCCGGCGGACCGGTAGTCGGCACGCCCGTCCGTTGCGAACAGTTTGCGGTACGCCTCCCAGTCGCCGTCGTCGACCGCCACCGCGTATTCGGTGATCAGTTCGTCCACGGCCAGCCGGTCCATCACAATTGCCAGTTCCACACGCTGCGTCATCGGCTCAGTGTTGGCTACGGAGGGTGTCGCGCCAAGAGGGACGCGGGGACAAGGTGGGGAACATTCGGTTGTCTTCCCTGTTCTTCCCCGTTGCTCTTCCCCGTTGTCCGTCGTGAGGAGTGCTCATGAAACGTCTTGTCACGGTCGTCACCGGGGGCAGCCGGGGCATCGGCGCCGCGACCTGCCGGCGGCTCGCGGAGGACGGACACGACGTGGTGGTGGGACACCTCGGGGACGCGCGGGCGGCCGAGGACGTCGCGGAGGCGGTACGGCGGACCGGGGCCCGTTCGGTGTGCGTGCAGGGCGACACGTCGGTCGAGGCGGACGTCGAGCGGCTCTTCACGGCGGCGGAGCGACAACTCGGGCCGGTCACCGGGCTGGTGAACAACACCGGGGTGACCGGACCGTTCGGCCGCCTCGCCGACGCCGACCCCGCCGATCTGCAGCGGGTCGTCGAGGTCAACCTCCTTGGCACACTGCTGTGTTCACGCCGCGCCGCACGGGTGATGGCGGCACGGGGGAACGGCGTGATCGTGAACGTGTCGTCGTCCACCGACACCCCCGAAGACCAAGTCCACTACGCCGCGACGAAGGCCGCCGTCGACGCCCTCACCTTGGGCCTCGCCAAGGAACTCGCCCCCGACGGCATCCGCGTCAACGCGGTCGCTCCCGAACGCCCGGCCCGGCCGGAGGAGGTCGCTGCCGCGATCGCGTGGCTGATGTCGCCGGAGGCGTCGTATGCGACGGGGACGGTGCTGCGGGTGTCGGGCGGGAGATGAGCGGCGGGCTGCGGTCGCCCGGACCGGACTGCCCCAACTGCCTTTGATGTGAAGGGAATTCAGGCAGCCTCAGAGACAGTCTCAGGCGGCTTCAGGCGGCGGCGATGACCTCGTCACGGATCGCCGCGGCCCACTCGACCACCAACAGCTCGTATTCCTCCCGCTCTTGGGTGGAGAGCGAACCGCCCGCACGCAGCCAGAGTGCCCGGATCTGCTCGTTCACCTCGGAAGCAGACCGCACGGAACCAGGGGTTACGGAATAGGGGGACATGCGAACAGCCTAGGGGCAAGGACTGACACTGCGCTACCGGACGGCTACGCAGACCGTATGGGGTTGGTCACGGGCACGGCGAACCGGGCACGCGGCGCGGGCTGGACGCTCAGTCGACCCAGGTGACGACACACTGGGCGTGACGTGCGGCGGCTCCGTAGAACTCCCGCAGGGCGACGAAGTGTTCGGTCGGATGCTCCCGTACGTCACCGTCGAATCTGGCGCCGAATCCGCAGACGGCGGCGGCGACTTCGGGGGACGCCGGCAGGTCCGCGAGCAGGTCGCCGAGCCTGAGACGGTCCTGCGCGGCGGCGAGTTCGACGACCGCGGCGGTCCCGAGCGCCCGGGGCGGATCGCCGAAACCGTCGTACACCTCGTCGTGGTCCAGGAACCCCACGTTCCCGTCGGGATCGCCCGAGACGGCCGAATTCACGGCGCTGGACCAGCAGTTCGCGTGCGGGACGTCCGAGTGTCTCGACCGTTGCCGCACTAGGCCCGTGCCGCCTCCCGGGGCCTCCCTGAGCTGGTCCACCCTCTCCGCTCGGCCCACCCGCGCGCCCGCTCCGGCAGCACCGCCGGCGTCGGCTCAGCCCGCCGACTCCGCCGCGTGCGGGCTGAGTTCGCCCGCAGTCACCAGCGCGATGATGACGATGCCGAGGGCGATGCGGTAGTAGACGAACGGCATGAAGCTCTTGTGGGAGATGAACTTCATGAACCAGGCGATGACCGCGTACCCGACCACGAACGCGATCACCGTCGCGAACATCGTCGGCCCCCACGCGACATGCCCTTCCTCCGCCGCGTCCTTCAACTCGAAGGCGCCCGAGGCCAGTACGGCCGGCATGGCGAGGAGGAAGGAGTAACGGGCCGCCGCCTCACGGGTGTAGCCCATGAACAGACCGCCGCTGATGGTCGCGCCCGAGCGCGAGACACCCGGGACCAGGGCCATCGCCTGGCAGAGGCCGTACAGCAGGCCGTCCTTGGCGTTCAGGTCCTCAAGTGTCTTGCGCTGCTTGGGTGCCCGGTGCTTGCCGCCCGACTCGTCGCGGGCCGCGAGCCGGTCGGCGACGCCGATGACGACGCCCATCACGATCAGCATCGTGGCGGTGATCCGCAGATCGCGGAACGGCCCCTCGATCTGGTCCTTGAGCGTCACGCCGAGCACGCCGATCGGGATGGACCCGACGATCACCAGCCAGCCCATCTGGGCGTCGTGATCGCGCCGCATCTCCTTGTTCGTGAGCGACCGGAACCACGCGGCGAGGATCCGCCCGACATCCTGGCGGAAATAGATCAGCACCGCCGCCTCCGTGCCGAGCTGGGTGATCGCGGTGAAGGCCGCGCCCGGGTCCTCCCAGCCGGAGAAGGCCGCCGTGAGCCGCAGATGCGCGCTGGAGGAGACGGGGAGGAACTCGGTCAGCCCCTGGACGAGTCCGAGGATGAGGGATTCAAACCAAGACATGGAGTTACGGCGTCCAAGTGCTGATCGTGGAGGGGCAAAGGACACACCAAAACGCCGCGCGCGGTGAACGAGTGTGTGTGAGGGGCAGCGTAGCGTCCCGGTGTGACAGGCCCGACACAGGGGTTTCACGGTGGGCGGGCGACCCCGGATACGGAGGTTTCGTGGAGGTCGGGCGACTCCGGGCGCGGGGGTTTCACGGGCGCTCCCGCGACTCCGGGTGCGCGGTGTTGACCAGCTACGGGGGCGGCGCATACGTTGCAGCGGAGGAAAGCGCTTGCTGGACGCGCTCGCTGTCTCCGGAGGAGTGCTGATCACGCCCATGTCCACACCCGCCACCAACCCCGGGGCGTTCCAGCCCTTGCCGCCGCTCACCGGCCGCCGCATCAGGGCCGCCGTGGTCGGCGCCGGTGCCATCGGCCGCGGTTCCCATTTCCCGGCGCTCGCCCGGCTCGCCGAGGAGGGCGAGACCGAGGTCGTCGCGGCCGTTGACATCGATGCCACGTCGGTCGAGTCCTTCTGCGCCGAGTCCGGAATCCCGCACGCCTACACCGACCTGGAGCAGATGCTCCGGGAACAGCGGCCCGACCTCGTCACCATCTGCACCCCGCCCACCCTGCACCGCGCGCAGACCGTCGCCGCGCTGCGGGCGGGCGCCTGGGTGTGGTGCGAGAAGCCGCCGGTGCCGACGCTGGCCGACTTCGACGCCGTGGAGGACGAGGAAGGGAAGGGCGGGGGGCCGTACGCCTCGATTGTCTTCCAGCATCGCTTCGGCTCTGGCTCCCGGCATGTGCGTCGGCTGCTCGCCGAGCGGGCGATGGGGCGGCCGCTCGTGGCGCACTGCCAGACCACCTGGTACCGCGACACCGCTTACTACGCGGTGCCCTGGCGCGGTCGCTGGGCGACCGAGGGCGGCGGTCCCGCGATGGGGCACGGCATCCACCAGATGGACCTGCTGCTCGATCTGCTCGGGCCGTGGAGCGAGGTGAAGGCCATGGCCGGGCGGCTGGTCCACGACGTGGAGACCGAGGACGTCTCGACCGCCCTGGTCCGCTTCGCGAACGGCGCGCTGGCGACCGTCGTGAACAGCGTGCTGAGCCCCGACGAGGTCAGCCGTATCCGCATCGACTGCGAGCGCGCGACCGTTGAACTCACCCACCTGTACGGGCACAGCAACGACAACTGGCGGATCACGCCCGCCCCCGACGTGTCGGGCGACGAGGCCGCGGTCTGGCAGGACTTCGGGCCGGACGTGCCCAGTTCGCACGTGGAGCAGCTGCGCGAACTCGTCGTGAGCATGCGGGCCGGCGAACGGCCGCGCAGCAGCGGCACGGACGGGCGCACCAGCCTCGAACTGATCACCGCGCTCTACAAGTCGGCGTTCACGGACACGACCGTACGGGCCGGCGACATCGGCCCCGGAGACCCCTATTACACGGCGCTGCACGGCGGCGCCCCCGGCTGGGCGCCCGTGGCGCGCGAGGAGGTGTCGGCGTGACCGGCCTGCGTATCGTCCATGCCCACGACGACCGCGTCACGGTGACCGAACCGGCCACCGGCGTCGAGCTGTTCAGCTATGTGTACCGGCCCGAGGCCGCCTGGGAGGCGCCGAAGCCGTACCTCCACCCGATCCGGACGCTGGCCGGCGACGTCGTCACGGACTACCGGCCCAACGACCACCGCTGGCACAAGGGCCTCCAGTTCACCGCCTCGCACCTCTCGGGCCAGAACCTGTGGGGCGGCAACACATACGTTCACGGCGAGGGGTATCTCAAACTCCCGGAGCGGGTCGGGTCGATGGCCCATGTCGCCTTCGACGAGCTGTACGCGGACGCCGAGCGCCTCGTCATCGCCGAACGGCTCACCTGGCATCCGTACAGCGGCGAACTCTGGGCCGACGAGCGGCGCCGCATCGAGGTGCACGACGTCGACCCGGAGTCGGGCTCGTGGGCGCTGACCTGGACGAGCTCCGTGACGAACCGCCGTGACGAGCCGCTGCTGTTCGGCAGCCCGACCACCCACGGGCGCGAGGCGGCCGGCTACACGGGCCTCTTCTGGCGCGGCCCCCGCGCCTTCCGCGACGGCAGGATCATCGGCCCCGACGGAGAGGGCCCCGAGCTGATGGGCTCCCAGGGCCCCTGGCTCGCCGTCTCCGGCGAGCACGACGGCGCCGACGGCCACGCGACCGTCGTCTTCGCACACGCCCCCGAGAACGACCAGGCCGGCGCCGAAGGCACCCACCCCGCCCACTGGTTCGTACGCAACGAGCCCTTCGCCGGGATCGCCCCCTCCTTCGCCTTCTACGACGAGCTGCTGCTCGAACCCGGCGACACACTCACCCGGCGCTACCGGGTCGTCATCGCCGACGGAGCGTGGGAGCGGGAGGAGATCGCCAAGTACCTGGAGGCGCGGTCTTGGTGAGCGCGGAGGGTTTCGGTGGGCTGCCAGGGGGAGTCGCCGTCTCGCATCTCTCCGTCTACGACTGGCCCGCCGAGGTCGATGGTGACGACAGAGTGTGCGGCGGAACTCCCCATATGCACCTGACCTGTTCGGAGGGGTACGTCGTCACCGGCGGCCGGGGTGCGGTGCAGACGCTCACGACGTCCGGGTACGAGGTGACGCCGCTCGCGGCCGGAACGGTCGCCTGGTTCACGCCGGGCACCATCCACCGGCTCGTCAACGAGGGCGATCTGCGCATCACCGTCCTCATGCAGAACAGCGGGCTGCCCGAGGCCGGGGACGCGGTGCTCACGCTGCCGCCGGAGTACCTCACCGACCCGGAGACGTACGCCGCCGTCACTGTGATCCCGGCCGACGCGCCCGAGGCGGAGCAGGAACGGGTCGCCCGGGCCCGGCGCGACCTCGCACTGGAGGGCTACGAGGCGCTGCGCTCCGCCGAGGGCCCGCACGCGCTGGCCGCGTTCCACCGGGCCGCCGCCGCGCTGGTACGACCCCGGCTCGCGGAGTGGCGCGAGCGCTGGGAGCGGGGGGCGCGGGCCGCCGCCGCGGCCACGGGGGCGCAGCTCGACCGGCTCGACCAGGGCGACTTCTCGCACCTCGCCGACGCCGCCGTACGGGCCGAACAGCCTTCGGCGTACGGGAAGTTCGGGATGTGCGGGCGGCTGGACGTCTACAAGGGGGCGTAGGTCCGGATCTCAGGCCGCTGTCGGGCCTGTCACCGTCCAGCCGGGTGTCTGCGG
>NZ_JAENRY010000283.1 GCF_016612545.1 Streptomyces sp. MBT65
GTGCGGGCCCCGAACCATCCCGGACCACGCCGAGACCCCGCCCCCAACGCGAAAACCCCGACCGCGCCTCCCCAGATCTCCCTGGAAAGACCCCGGCCGGGGCCCGCACACATGGTCGGCGCCGGTCAGCGCCTCGTCGGTCTACACCAGCGTGAGCATCACGCGGCGACCACGTCCACCGCCTCGGCGGGGGCCTTGATGGTCACCCGTTCCGGTGGCACACCCTTCACCGATACGGAGCCCAGCATCGGACGTACCGACGTGGGCACGGAATTGGTGGCCGCAGCAGACTGGGCCAGCTCGGCGAGAGCGAGCTCGTCGCTGACTTCCCGCATGAGCTCGGACATCCGTACGTCCAACGCGTCGCAGATGGCGGAGAGCAGCTCGGAGGATGCCTCCTTCTGCCCCCGCTCCACCTCGGAGAGATAGCCGAGTGAGACTCGGGCGGACGAGGAGACTTCGCGCAGAGTACGGCCCTGGCGCTGGCGCTGCCGACGCAGCACGTCACCCAGCAGGCGACGGAGCAGAATCATCGGTGGCTCCCTCCTCGGTCCGCGTAGCCGCATCCTTCTCGCCCCACCGTACCGCCTTGCGCCGCGGCCGTGCGGGGAGCGATGTCGTGTTCACTCAGGGCTGCAAACATCAAAACCCCCCGTTCTGTTCCGTATCCTGTGCCCGCTCATTCCCGGTCTGTTCGCTCACGAGCCGCTCCAGAAGCAGCGCGAGTACGCTCCGTACACTCTCCATACGAATTTCCGCCCGGCCGCCGTTCAACCGCAGCGCGGCCACTTTCCCGCCACCGGGAGCATCCGATTCCGGTCCGGAGGGTCCGTCCACGGCGATGAAAACGGTGCCGACGGGCTGTCCGTCCTGCGGCTCCGGGCCCGCCACACCGGTGGTCGCGATGCCCCAGTCGGCGCCGAGCGCCTTCCGCACGCCGGCCGCCATCTGGGCCGCGACCTGCGCGTCCACCGCTCCCCGCTCGGTCAGCAAGGTGGCGTCGACACCGAGCAGTTCATGCTTCAGCTCGGTGGCATAGGCGGTGACCGAACCGCGGAAGGCCTTGGAGGCTCCGGGCACCGATGTGATCTCCGCCGCAACCAGACCACCGGTGAGCGACTCGGCGACAGCGAGCGTCGTACCGCTCACGGTCAGTAGTCGCACCACTTCAGTGGCCGTGGAACTCACGCTTCCGTCTCCTCCGCCGCCGCCCTGCGCTCGGCGATTCCCTGCCTGCGCAGGACAATGGCCTGTCTCACATAGTCGAGCCCTGTCAGCACGGTCAGAACGACCGCCGCCGCCATGACCCAGAACCGCAGCGTGGCCAGCCATCCCGTCAGCGCCAGCACATACATCCCTACGGCGATGCCCTGCGTCAGCGTCTTCAACTTGCCTCCGCGCGACGCGGGAATGACGCCGTACCGGATGACAAGAAAACGCAGCAGCGTGATCCCGAGTTCCCGGCCGAGGATGACGACGGTCACCCACCACGGCAGATCGCCCAGGGAGGACAGACAGATCAGCGCCGCGCCCATGATCGCCTTGTCGGCGATGGGGTCGGCGATCTTCCCGAAGTCGGTGACGAGGTCGTACGTGCGCGCCAGATGACCGTCGAACAGGTCGGTGATCATGGCGACGGCGAACGCCGCCCAGGCGAACGAGCGCATCGCCGGGTCGTACCCGCCGTCGGCCAGCATGAGGGCGACGAAGCCGGGGACGAGCAGCAGCCGGAGCATGGTCAGCAGGTTGGCGATGTTCCAGACGCTCGCCTGGTTGACGGCGGCGGCGACGACCTTCGCACCGCGCGCCGGCCTCGGCCCACCGGGCACACCCGAGTCGACGACACCGGACGGGACACTGGTCGCCGTTCCACCGGAAGAGACGCCCCCGGCAGGGACACCGCCGGTCGACGTTCCACCGGAGGACGCGCCACCGGCCGAGACTCCCCCGGAGGGGACACCGCCGGAGACGTTGCCCGACATCGCGCCGGAAGGGGCGCCACCGGAGGCCGCACCGGAACCCGCGCTCGCGGGCGCGCCGCTCGCGCTGGAGGTGTCGCCCGCCGCCGATGCCGGGACTCCGGTCATCTGCCCGCCTCCTCACTACACGCGAGCGAGCCCAGGAGCGGCTCGGCCACCAGGTCGACACCTTCCGTACCGACCACCTTCGCCTCGACCATACGGCCGACGCTCAGGCCTTCGCCGCTCGTGAGCAGCACCTGGCCGTCCGTCTCCGGGGCCTGGTGCTCGCCGCGGCCGTAGGCGCCGTCCTCGGAGTCCACCGACTCGACGAGCACCTGAACGGTCTCGCCGACACGCTCCTCGGCACGCTGCGAGACGAGCTCCTCGGCGAGCCGCGAGATGTGCGCGAGCCGCGCGTCCACGACGTCCTGGTCGAGCTTCTTTTTGTACGTCGCCGCCTCCGTGCCCTCCTCGTCGGAGTAGCCGAAGACACCGATGGCGTCCAGGCGCGCGCCGTTCAGGAAGCGCTCCAGCTCGGCGAGGTCGGCCTCCGTCTCGCCGGGGAAGCCGACGATGAAGTTCGAGCGCACGCCGGCCTGCGGGGCCTTGGAGCGGATGGTGTCGAGCAGTTCGAGGAAGCGGTCGGTGTCACCGAAGCGGCGCATGGAGCGCAGCACGTCGGGCGCGGAGTGCTGGAAGGAGAGGTCGAAGTAGGGCGCGACCTTCGGCGTGGAGGTGAGCACGTCGATGAGCCCGGGGCGCATCTCGGCCGGCTGGAGGTAGCTGACCCGCACGCGCTCCAGGCCGTCGATGTCCGCCAGCTCGGGCAGCAGCGACTCCAGGAGGCGGATGTCGCCCAGGTCCTTGCCGTAGGACGTGTTGTTCTCGGAGACCAGCATGACCTCCTTGACGCCCTGTTCGGCCAGCCAGCGGGTCTCGTTCAGTACGTCGCTGGGGCGGCGGGAGATGAAGGAGCCGCGGAAGGACGGGATGGCGCAGAAGGAGCAGCGCCGGTCGCAGCCGGAGGCGAGCTTCACCGAGGCGACCGGGGAGCCGTCCAAGCGGCGGCGCAGGGGCGCGCGGGGGCCCGAGGCGGGCGCGAGGCCGTCCGGGAGGTCGACCGGGCCGTGGCCGGGGAGCGCGACGTCGGCGGCGGATTCCTGCCGCTCGGCGGGGCTGATCGGCAGCAGCTTGCGGCGGTCGCGCGGGGTGTGCGAGGCGTGGATGCCGCCGTTCAGGATGGTCTGGAGGCGGTCGGAGATGTCGGCGTAGTCGTCGAAGCCGAGCACTCCGTCGGCCTCGGGCAGCGCCTCGGCGAGCTCCTTGCCGTACCGCTCGGCCATGCAGCCCACGGCCACGACGGCCTGTGTTCTGCCGTGCCCCTTGAGGTCATTGGCTTCGAGGAGGGCGTCGACGGAGTCCTTCTTGGCGGCCTCGACGAAGCCACAGGTGTTGACGACGGCGACGTCCGCGTCCTCGGCGTCCTCCACGAGTTGCCAGCCGTCCGCCTCCAAGCGGCCTGCGAGCTCCTCCGAGTCCACCTCGTTACGGGCGCAGCCAAGAGTGACGAGTGCGACGGTACGGCGTTCAGGCATGGGCTCAAGACTACTTCGTCCCACTGACACCCCACGTCGAAGGGGTTGGCCGATCTTGGCCAACCCCTTGATCACTCACCCCGTAGGACCGTTTGTCGGACTGCTTATCCGACTTCGGGGTCGCCCTTGGTGTAGGTGAGGCGCTCCACCGCTCCGGGCTGGAAGTCGTCCTCGATCTTCTTGCCGTTGACGTAGAGCTGGATCACACCGGCGTCGCCGAGGATCAGGTTGACCTTCGAGCTGTCCTGGAAGGTCTTGGACTCGCCCTTCTTGAGGAGTCCGTCGAAGAGCATCCGGCCGTTGTGGTCCTTGGCGGAGATCCAGCTGCGGCCGTCGACCGCGGTCACCTGGACCGTCACCTTGTCCTGCGGCGCGGCGGCGATGGCACTGTCGGAGGGGTCGGACTTCGGCGTGGCGGAGTCGGTGTTCGAGGGTGTCGGCTTGGCGGGCTTGCTGGCGCTGGGCGTGGCTCCCTGGGTGACCTGTGACGCGGCGTCAGTGTCACTGTCGCCGCCCTTGAACGCCGTGAAGCCGACGAAGCCGACCACGGCGACGATCGCGGCGACCATGGCCGCGGTCCAGTTGGGGCCCCGCCGCTCGGGACGGATACGTTCCGCCTCGAAGAGGGGCGCCGCCGGCGTCGGGGCCGGACGTCCGCCGTGATCGTCGTCGTAGCGCGCGAGGAGCGGTGCGGGATCGATGTGGACGGCCTTGGCGAGGGTCCTGATGTGCCCGCGGGCGTAGACGGCACCGCCGCAGGGCGCGAAGTCGTCGGCCTCGATGGCGTGCACGATGGCGATGCGGACCCGGGTGGCACTGCTGACGTCGTCGACGGTCAGCCCGGCGGCGATGCGTGCCTGCTGCAGGGCTCGGCCGACGGAAGGGCGGGCTTCTTCCTCATGACCCTCTTCGGAGCGACCGTCTTCGAACGGACGCTCGTCTTCAGGGGAGTTGCCGATGGACACGGGGGCGCCTTTCGAGCGTGTAGCCACCTGTGCTGGAAGTTCAGTCTAGGGGGGGTATGAAAGGGTGGGGCAACCGGGCGGTGGGACTTTGTACGCCATCGGTATGGCCGAAGCGTCCGACGGCGGGCCAGACACGGATCCCATGGTGGGAGCCCTGTCTGTCCTCTCGCTCAACTTGACGTACGGCAAAGGGAAACGGTTGCCCACTGATCTCTAACGGGTGAGTCACGGTCGGCCGCCCCCCTTCGGGGACCGCCTACCCGCTCCTAGCCGTCGGACTCCCCGCGGATCACGGCGAGCACGCCGTCCAGCTCGTCGCCCTTCAGGAGAACGTCACGCGCCTTGGACCCCTCGCTGGGTCCGACGATGCCCCGGGACTCCATGAGGTCCATGAGCCGCCCGGCCTTGGCGAAGCCGACGCGCAGCTTGCGCTGGAGCATCGAGGTCGACCCGAACTGCGTGGACACGACCAGCTCGGCCGCCTGGCACAACAGGTCGAGGTCGTCGCCGATGTCCTCGTCGATCTCCTTCTTCTGCTTGGTGCCGACGGTGACGTCCTCCCGGAAGACCGGGGTCATCTGGTCCTTGCAGTGCTGCACGACGGCGTGGATCTCGTCCTCGGTGACGAAGGCGCCCTGCATACGGGTGGGCTTGTTCTGCCCCATCGGCAGGTACAGCCCGTCGCCCTTGCCGATCAGCTTCTCCGCGCCGGGCTGGTCGAGGATGACCCGCGAGTCGGCGAGCGAGGAGGTGGCGAACGCGAGCCTGGAGGGCACGTTCGCCTTGATCAGACCCGTGACGACGTCCACGGAGGGGCGCTGTGTGGCGAGCACCAGGTGGATGCCGGCCGCGCGCGCGAGCTGCGTGATGCGCACGATGGAGTCCTCGACGTCCCTGGGCGCGACCATCATCAGGTCGGCCAGCTCGTCGACGATCACCAGGAGGTACGGATAGGTCTTGAGCTCCCGCTCGCTGCCCTCCGGAGTCTTCAGCTTGCCGTCGCGGATCGCCTGGTTGAAGTCGTCGATGTGCCGGTACCCGAAGGCGGCGAGGTCGTCATACCTGAGGTCCATCTCGCGTACGACCCACTGGAGCGCCTCGGCGGCCCGCTTCGGGTTGGTGATGATGGGCGTGATCAGGTGCGGGATGCCTTCGTAGGCGGTCAGTTCGACGCGCTTGGGGTCGACGAGGACCATGCGGACGTCCTCGGGGGTCGCGCGGCACATGATCGACGTGATCAGGCAGTTGATGCAGGACGACTTGCCGGAGCCGGTGGCACCGGCCACCAGGATGTGCGGCATCTTCGCCATGTTGGCCATGACGTAGCCGCCCTCGACGTCCTTGCCGAGCGCCACGAGCATCGGGTGATCGTCCTCGGCCGCGTCCGCGAGGCGCAGGACGTCTCCTACGTTGACCATCTCGCGGTCCGTGTTCGGGATCTCGATGCCGACCGCGGACTTGCCGGGGATCGGGCTGATGATCCGCACGTCGGGGCTGGCGACGGCGTAGGCGATGTTCTTGGTGAGCGCGGTGATCCGCTCGACCTTGACGGCGGGGCCGAGCTCGACCTCGTAGCGCGTGACCGTGGGCCCGCGCGTGAAGCCGGTGACTGCGGCGTCGACCTTGAACTCGGAGAAGACGTTCGTCAGGGAGGCGACCACCGCGTCGTTCGCGGCGCTGCGTGCCTTGCCGGGCCCCCCGCGCGTGAGGAGGTCGAGCGAGGGCAGCGAGTACGTGATGTCGCCGGAGAGCTGGAGTTGCTCGGCGCGCGGCGGGAGGTCGCGGGGCTCCTCCGGGGGCGCCTTCGTGAGGTCCATGACCTCGGCCTTGAGCTTCTCCTGCTTGGGGCGCGCGGCGGGGGCCGGCAGGGGCGTCGGGGTGGTGTCCTCGCGGTCTCCTCCGACCCGTACGCCCTGGGTGAGGTCGGCGACGATCGGCGAGGGCGGCATGCCGTGCAGGACGGCCCCGTCGAGCGCCGCCGCGGCGGCCGCGGCGACGTCCACGGCGTCCATGGGGCGGTGCATGTCGGGCTGGGGCACCGCGGAGCGCCTGGGGCGGCTCCGGCGCTTGAAGAGGGCGTCCTGCTCGGCGCTGTCGGGGTCGTACGCCTCGGGGGCGCTCCCGCGCTTACGGGGGCGCGCGGGCAGCGCCTCGCGCCACTGCTCGTCGTAGCGTTCGTCGTCCTCGCCGAACTCCTCCTCGTCGTCGAAGTCGTGGACGATGCCCAGCTTCACGCCGAGCAGCCGCAGCCGCTGCGGGATCGCGTTGACGGGCGTGGCCGTGACGACCAGCAGCCCGAAGATCGTGAGCAGCACGAGCAGGGGTACGGCGAGGACCTCGCCCATGGTGTAGGTCAGCGGGGTCGCCACGCCCCAGCCGATGAGCCCGCCGGCGTCCCTTATGGCCTGCATGCCGTCGCTGCGGGCGGGCGCGCCGCAGGCGATGTGGACCTGGCCGAGCACGCCGATGACGAGCGCGGACAGACCGATCACGATCCGGCCGTTGGCCTCGGGCTTCTCGGGGTGGCGGATGAAGCGCACGGCGATCACCGCGAGCAGTATCGGCACGAGCAGGTCGAGGCGGCCGAAGGCGCCGGTCACCAGGATCTCGACGAGGTCGCCGACCGGGCCGCGCAGATCGGCCCAGGTGCCCGCGGCGACGATCAGCGCGAGGCCGAACAGCAGCAGTGCGACGCCGTCCTTGCGGTGGGCCGGGTCCAAGTTCTTCGCGCCCTGCCCTATGCCGCGGAACACCGCGCCGACGGCGTGCGCGGTGCCGAGCCAGACGGCGCGCACGAGTTTGACGATGCCCCCGGTGGGGCTGGGCGCCGGCTTGGGCGCCGGGCGGGCGGTCTTCTTGGCGACCGCCTTCTTCGCGGGGGGCCTTTTCGCAGCGGCCTTCTTCGCCGGAGCCTTCGCCGGAGCAGCCCTCTTGGCGGGCTGCTTCTTGGCTGCGGAGGGACGTGAGGCCATAGGTGTGAGGTTACCTGTGGAGACGGCAGGGGACACGTGTGCCCACCGCTTCACCCGTTCGTGTCGCCCCTACCGGACGGGAAACTGACGCCCGCTCACGCACAACTGCGCCCGCGGCGGACGTCAGTTCTGCGACGGCAGCGAAGGTGCTCCGCTGCCCGTGCCCGGCTCCAGGGCGTCGAGCGCCCTGCGCAGCCCGGTGAGTTTGCGTTCGAGATGAGCCGCGGTGGCCACGGCCGCCGCGTCCGCCGACTCGTCGTCGAGCTGCTTGGACAGCGCCTCGGCCTGCTCCTCTACGGCCGCGAGCCGCGCCGACAGTTCGGCGAGCAGTCCGGCCGGTTCCTTGGCCGCACCGGCCGCGGGCTTGCCGCCGCCCTCCAACTGGAGCCGCAGCAGGGCCGCTTGCTCCCGAAGCTGGCAGTTCTTCATGTAGAGCTCGACGAAGACCGAGACCTTCGCGCGCAGCACCCATGGGTCGAACGGCTTGGAGATGTAGTCGACCGCGCCCGCCGCGTAACCCCGGAAGGTGTGGTGCGGGCCGTGGTTGATCGCGGTGAGGAAGATGATCGGGATGTCCCGGGTCCGCTCCCGTCGCTTGATGTGCGCGGCGGTTTCGAAACCGTCCATGCCCGGCATCTGGACGTCCAGCAGAATGACCGCGAAGTCGTCCGTCAGCAGTGCTTTGAGCGCTTCCTCCCCGGACGATGCCCGAACCAGTGTCTGATCGAGCGCAGAGAGGATGGCCTCCAGCGCCAGCAGATTCTCCGGCCGGTCATCGACCAGGAGGATCTTGGCCTTCTGCACCATGGCCCGCCCTCCTCGCCCCGGATGTGCACCGGGCGCCGCCCCAGGGGACGACTCTCTTGCGCCGCCCGTCCTTGTGCCGGTCATGGTAGCCGCACCCCGCCTGTCGCCACACCCTGTCACCGCGATGTCACTGTGCACGAAGCAGAAACGTAGCGGGAGACCAGAAGGTTCCCCGAATCCCGTGCTTCTACACGGCTTCGGACACACTGAGTCAGCAACTCCGCGTGGCCACCGAACGTTCCCTGCACCGTCCCCGCCGCTTTCCCGTCGAGTCCGGCGACTTTCCCGTCGAGTCCGGTCGTTTCCGTCACTCCGGCCGCATCCACTGCTCCATCACCGACAACAGGTGATCGGGATCGACCGGCTTGGTGACGTAGTCCGAGGCACCGGATTCGATCGCCTTCTCCCGGTCGCCCTTCATCGCCTTCGCGGTCAGCGCGATGATCGGGAGCCCGGCGAACTGCGGCATCCTGCGGATCGCCGTCGTGGTCGCATATCCGTCCATCTCGGGCATCATGATGTCCATCAGAACGACCGTCACATCGTCGTGCTGCTCCAGGACTTCGATGCCCTCGCGGCCGTTCTCCGCGTACAGCACGGACAGCCCGTGCTGCTCCAGGACGCTGGTCAGCGCGAAGACGTTGCGGATGTCGTCGTCGACGATCAGCACCTTCTCCCCGTTGAACCGGATCCCCCGGCGCGACGGAGGCGCACTCTCCTCGGACGCCCACTGGTCCCGTACGGTCTGCCCCAGTTGGGCCGACTCGACGGCCCTGCGCCGGCGCCTGAAGAGCGCGGCGGCACCGTTCTGCGTCTCGTGGTACGACTTCACCTCGGCCGGCGTCTCGAAGCCCACCTCGCTCCGCTCCGACAGCTCCGCGAGCTCCGCCGCGGACGCCACCAGATCGCCCGCCTCCAGCGCGGGCAACTGCTGGTAGCCCTGCGGGGGCAGTTCGCTCGGGTGCAGCGGCAAATACAACGTGAACGTCGAACCACGCCCCGGTTCGCTCTGCGCATAGATCTCACCGCCGAGCAACTGCGCGATCTCCCGGGAGATCGACAACCCCAGGCCCGTACCGCCGTACTTGCGACTCGTCGTACCGTCCGCCTGCTTGAACGCCTCGAAGATCACCCGCATCTTGCTGCCCGCGATCCCGATCCCGGTGTCGGTCACCGAGAACGCGATCAGACCGGCGTCAGCGTCCCGCAGCGAACCGGCCTCCAGGAGCTGCTCCCGGATCGCCACCGGCACATCCGCGCCGGCCGGCCGGATGACCAGCTCGACCGCCCCGGAGTCGGTGAACTTCACCGCGTTCGACAGCAGGTTGCGCAGCACCTGGAGCAGCCGCTGCTCGTCGGTGTGCAGCGTGGCGGGCAGTTCCGGCGACACCCGCACCGACAGGTCGAGGCCCTTCTCCGCGGTCAGCGGGCGGAAAGTGGCCTCTACGTAGTCGACGAGTTGGACGAGCGCGATACGCGTCGGGGAGACGTCCATCTTGCCCGCCTCGACCTTCGACAGGTCCAGGATGTCGTTGATCAACTGGAGCAGGTCGGACCCCGCGCCGTGGATCGTCTCGGCGAACTCGACCTGCTTCGGGGAGAGGTTCCCCTCCGCGTTGTCGGCGAGCAACTTGGCCAGGATCAGCAGCGAGTTGAGCGGTGTGCGCAGCTCGTGCGACATGTTCGCGAGGAACTCGCTCTTGTAGCGCATCGACACCGCGAGCTGCTCGGCGCGCTCCTCCAGGACCTGCCGCGCCTCCTCGATCTCGGTGTTCTTGACCTCGATGTCGCGGTTCTGCTGGGCCAACAGCTCGGCTTTCTCCTCCAGTTCGGCGTTGGACGACTGGAGGGCCTTCTGCCGGTTCTCCAACTCGTCCGACCGCTCCCGGAGTTGCTCGGTCAGCTCCTGCGACTGCTTCAGCAGCACCTCGGTCTTGGTGTTGACGGAGATGGTGTTGACGCTGGTCGCGATCATCTCGGCGATCTGGTTGAGGAAGTCCTTCTGGATGTGCGTGAAGGGCGTGAAGGAGGCCAGCTCGATGATGCCGAGCACCTTCCCCTCGAACAGCACCGGAAGCACGATCACCTGCGCGGGCGGCGCCTCCCCGAGCCCCGAGGAGATCTTCAGATAGCCACTGGGCGCGTTCTCCACGAGGATCGTGCGCCGCTCCTGGGCGGCCGTCCCGATCAGCGCCTCACCGGGCCTGAACGAGGTCGGCATGGAGCCCATGGAGTAGCCGTACGACCCGAGCATGCGCAGTTCGTACGCGTCCTCGCCCTCCGCGTCCGCGAGCGGCAGCGCGAGGAAGAACGCGCCGTGCTGCGCCGAGACCACCGGCGTCAGCTCGCTCATGATCAGCGAGGCCACGTCGTCCAGGTCGCGGCGGCCCTGCATCAGCGCCGAGATGCGGGCGAGGTTGCCCTTGAGCCAGTCCTGCTCCTTGTTGGCGATCGTGGTGTCCCGCAGGTTGGCGATCATCTTGTTGATGTAGTCCTGGAGTTCCTGGATCTCCCCGGACGCGTCCACGTCGATCTTCAGGTTCAGGTCGCCCCGGGTCACCGCGGTCGCCACGCGCGCGATGGCACGCACCTGCCGGGTCAGGTTCCCGGCCATCTCGTTCACCGACTCGGTGAGGTCGCGCCACGTGCCGTCGACGTCACGCACGCGTGCCTGGCCGCCCAACTGGCCTTCCGTGCCCACCTCGCGGGCGACCCGGGTGACCTCCTCGGCGAAACTGGACAGCTGATCGACCATGGTGTTGATCGTCGTCTTGAGTTCGAGGATCTCGCCGCGGGCGTCGATGTCGATCTTCTTGGTCAGGTCGCCCTTGGCGATGGCCGTGGTGACCATCGCGATGTTGCGCACCTGGCCGGTCAGGTTGGACGCCATGCCGTTCACCGAGTCGGTGAGGTCCTTCCAGGTTCCCGCGACGCCCGGCACATGCGCCTGGCCGCCCAGGATGCCGTCCGTACCCACCTCGCGGGCCACCTTGGTGACCTGGTCGGCGAACGAACTCAGCGTCTTCACCATGGTGTTGAAGGTGTCGGCGAGCTGCTGGACCTCGCCGCGCGCCTCGATCGTCACCGTGCGCGTGAGGTCGCCGTTGGCGACGGCCGCCGCGACCTGGGAGATGTTCCGCACCTGCACGGTCAGGTTGTTGGCCATCAGGTTGACGTTGCCGCTGAGGTCCTTCCAGATGCCCGTGATGCCCGGCACGTGCGCCTGGCCGCCCAGGATGCCCTCGGTGCCCACCTCGCGGGCCACCCGGGTCACCTGCTCGGCGAACGACGAGAGTTGATCGACCATCGTGTTGACCGTCGTGACGAGCTCAAGGATCTCGCCCTTGGCGTCAACAGTGATCTTCTTGGACAGGTCGCCCTTGGCGACGGCGGTCGTGACCTCGGCGATCTGGCGCACCTGGATGGTCAGGTTGTTCGCCATGAAGTTCACCGACTGCGTGAGGTCCTTCCAGGTGCCCGAGACACCCTGCACCTCGGCCTGCCCGCCCAACTGCCCCTCGGTGCCCACCTCGCGGGCCACACGCGTGACCTCCTCGGCGAACGAGGAGAGCTGGTCGACCATCGTGTTCAGGGTGTTCTTCAGCTCCAGGATCTCCCCGCGCGCGTCCACGGTGATCTTCTGGGACAGGTCACCCCGGGCCACCGCCGTCGCGACCTGCGCGATGTTGCGGACCTGCGCGGTGAGGTTGCCCGCCATGCCGTTCACGGAGTCGGTCAGGTCGCGCCACACACCGGCGACACCGGGCACCTGCGCCTGCCCGCCCAGCCGGCCCTCCGTGCCCACCTCGCGGGCGACCCGGGTCACCTGGTCGGCGAACGCGGACAGTTGATCAACCATCGTGTTGATCGTGTTCTTCAGCTCCAGGATCTCGCCGCGCGCGTCCACGTCGATCTTCTGGGACAGGTCACCCTGGGCCACCGCCGTCGTCACCTGGGCGATGTTGCGCACCTGGGACGTCAGGTTCCCGGCCATCGAGTTGACGGAGTCGGTGAGTTCCTTCCAGGTGCCCGAGACACCGTCCACGCGCGCCTGGCCGCCGAGACGGCCCTCCGTGCCCACGTCCCGGGCCATGCGGGTCACCTGGTCGGCGAACGACGACAGCTGGTCCACCATCGTGTTGACGGTGTTCTTCAACTGAAGCATCTCGCCGGAGACATCGACGGTGACCTTCTGGGACAGATCGCCGTTGGCCACGGCCGTCGTCACCTGCGCGATGTTGCGCACCTGACCGGTGAGGTTGCGGAACGCGGTGTTGACCGAGTCGGTCAGGTCCTTCCAGGTACCGGCAGCCCCCGGCACCTGTGCCTGGCCGCCCAGTTCACCCTCGACACCGATCTCGCGCGCCACGCGCGTGACCTCGGCACCGAACGAGGACAGCTGATCGACCATCCCGTTGACGGTGTTCTTCAGTTCCAGCATCTCGCCGGCCACGTTCACGGTGACCTTCTGGGACAGGTCACCACTCGCCACCGCGGTCGTCACGGCGGCGATGTCCCGCACCTGGATCGTCAGGTTCCGGAAGACCGTGTTCACCGAATCGGTGAGGTCCTTCCACGTCCCCGCCGCACCCGGCACGTTCGCCTGCCCGCCGAGCTGCCCCTCGGCACCTACTTCGTTGGCCACGCGCGTGACCTCGTCGGCGAACGTACGCAGCGTCTCGGTCATCTGGTTGATCGTCTCGGCGAGCTGGGCGACCTCGCCCCGCGCCGACACGGTCACCTTCTGCGACAGGTCACCGTTGGCGACAGCCGTCGTCACCTGGGCGATCCCGCGCACCTGGGCCGTCAGGTTCCCGGCCATGATGTTCACCGAGTCGGTGAGGTCCTTCCACACCCCGGCCACACCCGGCACCTGCGCCTGGCCGCCCAACTCGCCCTCGGTGCCCACCTCGCGCGCGACCCGCGTCACCTCGGAGGAGAAGGACGACAGCTGGTCCACCATCGTGTTGACGGTGTTCTTGAGCTCCAGCATCTCGCCGGCGACATGGACCGTGACCTTGCGCGACAGGTCGCCCTTTGCGACCGCCGTGGTCACCAGCGCGATGTCCCGCACCTGGGCCGTCAGCCGGTACGCCATCGTGTTGACGGACTCCGTGAGGTCCTTCCACGAGCCGGACATGCCACGCACGCGCGCCTGCCCGCCCAGCTTGCCCTCGGTGCCCACCTCGCTGGCCACGCGCGTGACCTCGTCGGTGAACGTCGACAGCTGGTCGACCAGATTGTTGACGGTCCGCCCGACCTTGAGGAACTCCCCGCGCAACGGATGCCCGGTCCCGTCCGGCGCCTGCGTCCGCAGCTCCATACGCGGCGACAGATCACCCTCCGCCACCGCGGAGAGCACCCGTCCGACCTCGGAGACGGGCCGTACAAGGTCGTCCACGAGGGCGTTGGAGGCGTCGATGGCCGAGGCCCAGGAACCCTCGCAGGCGCCCGTCTCCAGCCGCTCCGTGAGCTTTCCCTCACGGCCCACCACCCGCCGCACCCGGGACAGCTCACCCGTGAGGTGCAGATTGCGGTCGGCCACCTCGTTGAACACGGCGGCGATCTCCGACATCACGCCGTCGCCGGACACCGTGAGCCGCTTGCGGAAGTTCCCGTCCCGCATGGCGACCAGAGCCGTCAGCAGCCGGTCCAAGGAGGCCGCATCCACTTCCGTGGTCCCATTGCGCGGTTTGCGCTGGTTCTTCAGGGACTGTCCGCCTTTCGCGCGCGTCTTGGTGGCCCGCGTCGCTGCGCCAGACTCCACTGTGTCCCTCCCGCAGGGGTCGACCGTTGCTGCCGTGCTGAGGTGCTACTGCTCGGCGTATCAGTTACTGCCGCGTATCTCTGCCCGGTTTACCGGGCTTCAACAAGGCCTGCTGTCCGCCATACACAGAAGACACCCAGCCTGCCCGGACCTTCTCCAGAATCCTGCCCAGTGTTTCACCCTGCCTGAACCAGGCCATAACAGTTCGGCAGCTTCGCACACGGTCCGCACACCCTGAGGACGGAAACACTGCGGACCGGCATCCGCATGGACGGTGAAGGTAAGTAACCTTGCATGCGGCTGTCCAGCCGCGCCGGTTCCGTCCGGCCTGGGCGGTGGCACGAGCACGAGCGGGCAGGCATCGGAGGGGCACCGCACCATGACCACCGGACTGCATCCTGGGGGAACGCCCCAGGATCCCCTGCCGAACGGAGGCCAGCCGGTGCCCCGGCAGGCGCCGATCGGCCATGGTGACCTGCCCGCCGACAACAGGCCGAGGAGTTCTGTGATCACCGCGCGCGCGGCCGCCAGCTTCGAGCCCGTCGGACGATCGGTCGCCACCGCGCGGTCCTTCGTCCGCGACACCCTTCAGGGCTGGGGCTTCGCCGACATCGTCGACGACGCCGTGGTCCTCACCAGCGAGCTGGTGACCAACGCCGTGGTCCACGCGGGCACGGCCGCGGATGTTCTGTGTCTACGGAGTGACGACGGCGTGAGGATCGAAGTCGCCGACCACTACCCCGAGCGCGAAATCCCCCTCCAGGGGGCCGCGATCACGATGAGCAGCCCCGACCGCGAGGGCGGCCGCGGCCTCCAGTTGTGCGCCGCCCTGGCCAGCCGCTGGGGCGTCGACTACACCCCCACCAAGAAACTGGTCTGGTTCCAACTCGACCTCCCGGCACGCCCGGTGGGCACCCGCACGGCCGGCCCGTCCCTGCCGGCCGCCCTGCTCCCCCTCGCCGACGGCAGAGTCCGCGTCGCGGTCGTCCAGATCGACCGTACGGGCTCCATCGCGTCCTGGAACGAGGACGCCGAGGAACTCTTCGGCTACGCCGCCGAGCAGGTCACCGGCAAGCCCCTCACCGACCTCGCCGCCTGGCCGCACACCCCGGGCACCAGCACCGGCATCGCCGAGGCCCTCCGCCTCTCCCGCTGGGAGGGCACCTACGGCATCCGCGGCGCCGACGGCCGCGTCACCCCGGTCTACGCCTCCCACCTCCGCGTCCGCGACACGGACGGCGAGCCGTCAACCGTGTGCCTCCTGGTGAGGGACCACGAACGCGCGGTTCTGCAGAGTCCGCAGCGCGGCCCCGCCCCCGACGCGGCGTCCACCCCGGACGGCCAGAACACCGACCCCTTCGAGGTGTTCATCGGCTCACCCGCGCCGGACGACCTCGACGGCCTCCTCCAGCGCACGGTCGAGCGCGCCCGCGACATGCTCGACGGAGACTCCGCCTTCCTCCTCCTCGCGACCGACGACGAAACGGAGTTGGAGGTCCGCGCCTCCACGGGCCTGCCCTCCGCACGCCAACGCTTCGCGCGCGTGCCCGTCGAAGCGGGCCCCGGCCGCTACGGCTCCGCCCGCATGCCGGCCGTCCACGAGGATCTCCAGGCCGTCCCGGGCGCCGTACCGCTCCTCAGCGGCACCGGAATGCGCTCGGTCGTCACGGTCCCCCTGAAGGTGGAGGGCCGCCTCACCGGCTCCCTAGGAGTCGCCGCCGAAGGCCCCAACAAGTACTCGAACGAAGAAGCGCTGCGCCTCCAATTCGCCGCCGACCGCATCGCGTTGGCGGTCGAATCGGCCCGCCTGGGCGAACTGGAACGCCTGCGCCGCGGCTCGCTCAGCTTCCTGGTCGAGGCCTCCGACCTCCTCGCGGGCACCCTGGACCGCGACCAAACCCTGGCCCTGATGGCCCAGATGACGGTCCCGACCCTCGCCACCTGGTGTGCGGTCTACACGATCGCCGACCAGGCCTCGGACCCGTACCTCTCGTACGTCCTGCACGAGGACGAGGAACTCATCGACGGCATCAAGTCGTTGCTCTCGAAGATCGCCCCTCCGGACCCGGTCCCCACCCCCGGCGCCCGCGTCTGGGC
>NZ_JAENRY010000284.1 GCF_016612545.1 Streptomyces sp. MBT65
GTACGGGGGTTGCGGGCGGAGGTGGCGGCGTTGTCGGGGGTGCGGGGGGCTGTTCTGTCTGGGGTGACGGCGTTTTCGGGGGCCGAGGTGACGACTTCGTCGGGCGCACCGGTCTCGACTCCGTCAGGGGCAGAGGTGACGGCCTCTGCGGAGCCAGGAGGGACAGCCTTGTCCGGGGCAGGGGCGGCGACCTCGTCCAGCGCGCCGACGGCAGCCCGCTGCGGGGCAGAGACTGCGGCCTTGTCGGGGGCGGAGGTGACGGCCTTGTCGAGGGCGTCGGCCTCGACTCCGTCCGAGGCGGAGGCGATGACGCTCGCAGGCGCGTCGGAGGCGGCCCGCTCCGGGGCGTCGACAGCAGGTGTTCCACTGCCGGTCGAGGACGAGTTGTCCCGCTAGCCGCGGCTCACAAGAAGGTTCACTCAGCCGCGGTTCAGAAGGGCGTCGACTCGACCGCGCCTCAGAAGGGCACCCCGCCCAACCGCGTCCCAAGAGCACACTGCTGAGCCTCAGCCCAGGTGCACGTCCTCTGAGCCCCAGCTCGAGCGAACCTCCGCTCAGCCCCAGCCCAGAAGAACGTCCGCCCGCGCCCAGCCCACCGGCAAAAGCGCGTCCACTCAGCCGCGGTTCAGAAGGGCGTCCGCTCCACCCCGGCTCACAAGAACGCCGCCCCGCCGTAGGCGCGCGCTCAGAAGAACGTCCACAGGACCGCCGCCACCGTGTCGATCGTGCCCAGGATCAGGGCCACCAGCGCCATCACCCGGCGGGAGCCCGTCCAGCTGCGGCCCATGGCCAGCCAGCCGCAGATCATCGCGATCGGGCCGAGGACGATCCCCAGGTTCCCCGCGAGGAAGAAACCCGCGATCGCGCAGACCAGTCCGGCGATGGCGAGCGTCGCGCGATCCGGCCCGCTCCGTGACCCCATGCGGCCACGCGAGCGAGGGTTCCTGCGCGTTCCGTTGCCGAAGCCCGTCATCGTCAACTCCCTGGGCGTCCGTACCAGTTCGGTCAGTTCCCTACGACGACCGGATACCCCCGTACGCACAAAAAAAGCCTGCTTGCGCGCTGCCCCCCTCCGGCAGCGCGCCGCAGACCAACCCGTCCCCCCTGCCCTGCGGAGGACTTGACTTACTGTGACCTGCGGCGCGTACCGAGCGCCAGGAATCTTTAGCTCAGTCACCCTGATAGGCGAACTCGCCCCGAATCAGGGTTAGATGTGGGCCGCGCCCGCTCCCGCCTCCGCGTTCTCGCCGCGCTTGGTCAGCAGCGCGACGAACACCGCGACCACCGCGACGCCGGCCGCGACCAGGCAGGCCAGGCTCATGCCGGAGATGAACGTGTCGTGGGCGACCTGCGTGATCTTCGCGGCGACCGCCTCCGGGGTGCCCTTGGCGATCGGGGCGACCCCGACCTGGACCGCTTCGGCGGTCGCGTCGAGCTGCGGCTGGGTGAGCTTGGGCAGGCCCGCGTCCGCCCAGTTGCCGGCCAGGTCGCTGTCGACGCGGGAGGCCATGACGGCGCCGAGGACGGCCGTACCGAGGCTGCCGCCGATCTGCATCGCGGCCTGCTGGAGACCACCGGCGACACCGGACAGCTCCATGGGCGCGTTGCCCACGATGACCTCGGTCGCGCCGACCATCACCGGGGCGAGGCCGAAGCCGAGCAGGGCGAACCAGATCGACATGACGGCGCTGCCCGTGTCCGACTCCAGGGTGGACATGCCGTACATGGCGATCGCGGTGGCCGCCATGCCGCCGGCCAGCGGGATGCGCGGGCCGAGCTTGGTGATCGCCGCGCCCGCGAGCGGCGAGCCGACGATCATCATCCCGGTGAGCGGGAGGAGATGGAGACCGGCGTCGATGGGGCTCATACCGTGCACGTTCTGCAGGTAGAACGTCACGAAGAACAGGCCGCCCATGAAGGCGATCGCCATCAGGACCATCAGCACCACACCCGCGGACAGCGGGACCGAGCGGAACAGGCCCAGCGGGATGAGGGGTTCCTTGACCTTCTGCTCCCAGAACGCGAACAGGGCGAAGCCCAGCACCGAGACGGCGAGGAACGACCAGGTCGTGCCGGAACCCCAGCCCCAGGTCGGCGCCTTGATGAGGGCCCAGACGAGGCAGAACATCGCGCCGGAGAGCAGCGCGATGCCGAGGACGTCGAAGGAGCGCGGCGCGTTCTCGGCGCGGTGGTCGCGCAGGATCAGCAGGCCGAGGACCAGCGCGACGGCGCCGACCGGCACGTTGATGAAGAACACCGACTGCCAGTTGACGTGCTCGACGAGCACACCGCCGAGGATCGGGCCGCCCGCGGTGGAGGCGCCGATGACCATGCCCCACAGGCCGATGGCCATGTTGAGCTTCTCGGCCGGGAAGGTGGCCCGCAGCAGGCCGAGCGCGGCCGGCATCAGCAGCGCGCCGAACAGCCCCTGGAGCACGCGGAAGGTGACGACGAACGCGATGCTGTGCGAGAGGCCGATCGCACCGGACGCGAGGGCGAAGCCGCTCACGCCGATCAGGAAGGTCTGCCGGTGGCCGAAGCGGTCACCGAGCTTGCCGGCGGTGATGAGGGAGACCGCGAGGGCGAGGAAGTACCCGTTGGTGATCCACTGGACGTCGGCGAAGCTGGCGCCGAGGTCCTTCTGGATGGCCGGGTTGGCGATGGCGACGATGGTGCCGTCGAGGGCCACCATCATGACGCCGACGGCGACGGTTATGAGGGTGAACCACGGGTGGCCGCGCAGCCCCGCGGAGGGCGTCGGGTCGGACGGGGCGGCTGCTTCCTTGTCCCCCGGCCCCGTCGCGCTGATGGTGGTCTGACTAGTCATACATGCGAGGCTAATGTCAGCCGCTGACACTTGACAAACAGGTTCAGATGTCGGCCGCTGTCAACAAGTAGGAGGAGAACGGCATGGAGACGTTGCGCGAGCGCAAGAAGGCCCGCACGCGGGACGCGCTGCTCCATGCCGCCCTGGAACTGTTCACCACCAAGGGCTACGAGCGGACCACCGTCGACGAGATCGCCGAGGCCGTCGACGTCTCGCAGCGCACCTTCTTCCGCTACTTCGCGAGCAAGGAGGAGGCCGCGTTCTTCGTGCCCCGGCTCACCGAGACGCACTTCGTCGAGGCCGTCCGCGCCCGCCCGCCGCACGAGGCCCCGCTGGAGGCGCTGCGCCGGGCCGTGCTGGAGAGCTGGGACACCATCAACGAGGCGATCCAGCAGGTCGTACCGCTGGATCTGCACATGCGCACGTACCGGGTGATCGAGTCGACGCCCGCGCTGCTCGCCGCGCATCTGCGGCGCTCGCAGGAGCTGGAGGAGGAGCTGGCGCAGATCGTGGCCCGACGGGAGGGGCTGGCCGTGGACACGGACCCCCGGCCGCGGCTGGTCGTGGCCGTGTTCGGCGGGGTGATGCGGGTGGTGGAGCGGATGTGGATCGCGGGGGACGACCTCAGCATCGAGGCGATGCGGGAGCTGACCGCCGACTATCTGGACGGGGTGGGACCGGCGCTCGCCGGGAACTGGCGCACGAGCCGCACGAGGTGAGTCGTACTGAGTTTCTCGTCACGCCTCGCTGAAACGTGATCCCCGTCACTCGGTTAACGCGAGACCCTCTCGTTCTCCTAGTGTGTCCTCCCAGTGACTTCCTTCGACTCCTCCCCCACGCTGAACGCCTGGCGCGCACTGGCCGCGCTGGCCGTGGTGTTCGTGATGCTGGCGACCACCGGCTGGACCGCGGTCCGCAGCCACCCGGGGAAAACGGCGCTCCAGGCCTCGCTCTCCGCGTGGGAGCACGGCCACATAGACGGGCGTGAGCTGCCCGACCCGGACGGCTCCGCGACCCGGCTGGCCCGCTTCTTCGCCTCGCTCACCGCACAGCAGCGCACGCGCCTCGCGCACCGCTACCCGCTCGCGGTCGGCAACATGAACGGCGCCCCGGTCGAGCTGCGCTACCGCGCCAACCGGGTCGCCCTCGACCAGCAGCGCAAGGTCGAGAAGAAGCGCATGCACGACAACCGGCTCACTCCGCTGGGACAGCAGGAGGCCGGCCGCCTCATGCACCGCTTCGAGGTGCTGATGACCGTGGGCCGGCACATCCTCGCCTTCGACCCCGAGGGCTCGGGCCGGATCGCCGAGGTCTTCGGTGACCTGGACAGCGCGCAGCGCGTGTCGATCATCGTCCCCGGCGTGGACACCGACCTGCTGACCTTCCAGAAGACCAACAAGGAGTACTCGGCACCGGTCGGCATGGCCAAGAACCTGTACGCGGCCGAGAACACCGCGAAGTCCAGGACGGACACGACCGGTACGCGTACGGCGGTCATCGCCTGGGCCGACTACACCTCCCCCGGCGGCCTCGGCATCGACTCGGCCACCGCGGGCCGCGCCGAGGCGGGCGCCGTACGGCTGAACGCGCTGGTGCGGGCGCTGCCCGGGACCTCGCAGGTCGCCCTGTTCTGCCACAGCTACGGCTCGGTGGTGTGCGGGGTCGCCGCGCACGCTCTGCCCTCGCGGGTGACCGACATAGCGGTGGCCGGCAGCCCCGGCATGCGCACCTCGAAGGCCTCCCACCTGCACACGCTCGCCCGGGTGTGGGCGATGCGGGACGCCGACGACTGGATCCAGGACGTGCCGTACATGGAGCTCGGCGGCCTCGGGCACGGCGAGGACCCGGTGTCGAACGCGTTCGGCGCGCGGGTGCTGGCCGCCAAGGACGCCGAGGGTCACACCGGGTATTTCGCGACGGGCACCGACAGCCTCGCCAACTTCGCCGACATCGGGGTTGGCGCGTACCGCTCGGTGACGTGCGCACACGAAGGTGACACCTGCCGAGAGGGTTTGTCCGGCGCCTCAGCGGCCGGACGCGCGTAGAAACAGCAGGAAGTGCGGTCTGCGCGGGGATGGGACGGAGGAGCATGTGCCGCCTACGATGAGCCGCATGGGTGACGTACTGGCCGGATTTCATGCCGCCTGGGAGTTCGAGTCCGACTCGGTGCTCATCCGCTACGAACGCAGCATTCGAACACCCAAGCTATTCCAGGCGCTGGGTGAACGCCGGATCCCCTTCGAGGCGATCCAGGGGGTGACCCTCGCCCCCGGCCGACGCGGCACGGTCGTGCTCCGCGCGGAACCCCGCCCCGGCGCCGACCCGCTGATGGAGGCGGCCGCGGGCCAGCTCAAGGAGAGCTGCGACCCCTACCGCCTCGTCCTGCCGGCCGAGCGCGAGACCCTCGCCGAGTACTACGCCGACGAGTTGCGTGCGCAGCTGAAACGGGACGCCGAACCCGCCGAGCGGTTTCTGGTGGCCGCGCCCGAGGTGCCGCTGCGGTTCAAGGCGTACGACGGCAAGGCGTCCTTCGACGGGAAGACGGTGTCGTTCCGCTGGTTCTGGACGGGCGCGTCGTCCGCGAAGTGGAAGGCCGGCGACCAGAGCTTCGCGATCGCCGACCTCAACGGGGTCGAGTGGCGCTCCCCCGAGGTCTTCGAGGGGCATCTACGGCTGTTGCGCGGGGCCGCGCCGCTGGTACCCGTCGATCAGGATCCGGCGGCCGTGGTGTTCGGGCTGGGGTACGGGCCCGTGCACGAGTCCCTGCCGTTCGCGGCGGCCGTCCTCGCGGCGGTCCGCTCCGCGCGGCCCGCTGCCGTGGTGCCGGCCGCACGGCGTGACCCCGCGGACATCGCCGAGCGGATTCGGCATCTGGCGGAGCTGCATGCGGCGGGGCTGGTGACGGACGAGGAGTTCAGCGTGAAGAAAGCGGAGCTGCTGGCAGAGCTCTAGCCGCGGGTTCGTCGCGGCTGGTCGCGCCCACGCGGCGGAGCGGCACATGTCACGGCCCCGCACCCCCGCCCGGAGCGCTCTTCAGTTCTCCCTGCTCGTCGACGCGAACGTCATGTCCGCGTAGCGGTCGCCCGCCACCTTTCCGGCGATCGGCTCCAGGAGGGACAGCTCGTCGTCCGTCAGGACGATCCTGGTCGCCGCCGTGTTCTCCTCAACCCGGCCGGGCTTGGTGGTGCCCGGGATGGGGATGACCGGCAGGCCGTGGACCTGCGCACGCTGTTGCACCCAGGCCAGGGCGACCTGGCCCAGGGAGGCCCCGTGCGCCTCGGCGACCGTCCGCACCGGATCCAGGAGGGCGCCGTTTGCGGCCGCGTTCTCGCCGGTGAAGCGGGGCTGGCTGCGGCGGAAGTCGCCCTCCGTGAGGTCCTGTTCGGCGTTCGAGAAGGAACCGGTGAGGAAACCGCGGCCGAGCGGTGAGTACGGTACGACCGCCACGCCCAGCTCGGCCGCCGCGCCGACCAGGCTGATCTCGACGTCACGGCTGAACAGCGACCACTCCGACTGCACGGCCGCGATCGGGTGCACGGCATGTGCGGCCCGCAGCTCCGCGCCCGTGATCTCGCTCAGCCCGAGGTGCTTGACCTTGCCCTCGCGGACCAGTTCCGCCATCGCGCCGACGGTGTCCTCGATGGGGATGTCCGGGTCACGGCGGTGCATGTAGTAGAGGTCGATGGTGTCGATGTCGAGCCGCTGGAGGCTGGCCTCGACGGCCTGGCGGATGTACGGGCGGTCGTTGCGGATGACACGCCGGGTGGGCTCGCCCGGCGGGATCGACAGGGCGAACTTGGTGGCGACGACGACCTGGTCGCGGTGCGCCTTGAAGAACGGCGACAGGAACCGCTCGTTCTCCCCCATGCCGTACGCGTCCGCCGTGTCGTACAGGGTCACGCCCAGTTCCAGCGCGCGGTCCAGGGCGGCCAGCGACTGCTTCGCGTCGGCGGGGCCGTAGGCGAAGCTCATGCCCATGCAGCCGAGGCCCTGGACGCCGACCTCGGGGCCGGCCGCGCCGAGTCGTGCGGTCGGGATCGTGGCGTCGGTCATCCGGCTTTCTCCTTCTCGAAGGCGTGGGCGTCGCCGTAGAAGGCGATCTTCCGGTCGAGTACGGCGAGGGTGTCGTGCAGTTCGGCGATCCTGGCCAGGACGTCCCGGCGGGTCGCCTCCAGCAGGTCGAAGCGGTCGCCGTAGGTGTGGTCGCCCTCGCGGACCAGTTCGGCGTAGCGGACCATGTCGGCGACCGGCATGCCGGTGAGGCGGAGCTTGCCGACGAGGTCGAGCCAGTCGAGGTCGCGGTTGCTGTAGCGGCGCTGGCCGGTGTGCGAGCGGTCGATGTGCGGCATCAGGCCGATGCGCTCGTACCAGCGCAGGGTGTGTGCCGTCAGGCCGGTGAAGGCGACGACCTCGCTGATCGTGTAGCTGTCCGCGCCGTCCGGACGCCGCTCGCCCTGCGGCGGGCCCGCGCAGCTGTCGGTCCTGGTACCCGTGGTCTCCATCACCGTCATGACCACCACGCTATGGCCTTGGAGTGCACTCGAAGCAAGCGGAACCGGTAAGAAATCGGCGCGACGGGCCAAGGGCGCGGTGGATAGCGTGCGGGTCATGAGTCTCGTACGACGGGCCGCCCCCGACGATGCCGTCGAACTGCTGCGACTGCGCCAGGTGATGATCGACTCGATGGCGGGTTCGGACCCCGGCACGGACTGGCAGGCGCGGTCCCTGCCGACGCTGCGCGAGCGGCTGGCCTCGGACGAGGACTTCGGGGCCTTCGTCGTCGAGCATCCGGAGCGGCCGGGGGCACTGGCGGCGCTGGTGGTCGGGACGGTCGACTACCGGATCGGGAAGGCGAGCAGCCCGCACGGGCGGTCCGGTTTCGTCTTCAGCGTGGCCACCGACCCGGACGCGCGCCGCCGCGGGTACGCCCGCGCCTGCATGGAGGAACTGCTCCAGTGGTTCCGCGAGCGCGGCGCCGGCCAGGTCCTCCTCACCGCCTCCCCGGACGCCGAGCCGCTCTACGCCTCCCTCGGCTTCACCCGCAAGCCCGACCCCATGATGGGGCTCACGCTCTGAACCACTTAGGCTCGACGGCATGTCCCTGCAGAGCCTCGCGCTGATCGAGAACTGGCCGGTGCCGACCGCCGCGGCGGGTGTCGTACGAGCCGACGGAACCGTCCTCGGCACCCACGGCCCGGCCGGCCGCCGCTTCCCGCTCGCCTCGGTCACCAAGCCGCTCGCGGCGTACGCCGCCCTCGTCGCGTACGAGGAGGGCGCGATCGAACTGGACGAACCGGCGGGTCCGCCCGGCGCCACGGTCCGCCATCTCCTCGCCCACACCTCGGGGTTGGCCTTCGACGAGCACCGGGTGACGGCCCCGCCCGGCCAGCGCCGTCTGTACTCGAACGCGGGCTTCGAGCAACTCGGCGACCACCTCGCGAAGGCGACGGAGATCCCGTTCGCGGACTACCTGCACCAGGCGGTGCTCGCGCCCCTGGGCATGAGCTCGACCTCGCTGCAAGGCTCCCCGGCGAAGGACGGCGTCTCGACGGTCACCGACCTCCTCCTCTTCGCCGCCGAACTCCAGGCTCCGCGCCTCCTCGACCCGCGCACGGTCGCCGAGGCGATGACGGTCCAATTCCCCGGCACCAAGGGCGTGTTG
The DNA here is from genome assembly GCF_016612545.1 of Streptomyces sp. MBT65. Lineage (GTDB taxonomy): Bacteria > Actinomycetota > Actinomycetes > Streptomycetales > Streptomycetaceae > Streptomyces. The sequence goes on from NZ_JAENRY010000284.1 coordinate 8,490, forward strand.
CCCGGCTACGGCCACCAGAACCCCAACGACTGGGGCCTCGGCTTCGAGATCCGCGACTCCAAGTCCCCGCACTGGACGGGGAGTTCGTCCTCCCCGCGCACCTTCGGCCACTTCGGCCAGTCCGGTACGTTCCTGTGGATCGACCCGGTCGCGGGCGCGGGGTGCGTGGCGCTGACGGACCGGGCGTTCGGGGAGTGGGCAGTGGGGGCGTGGCCGGGGTTCACGGACGCGGTGCTGGCCGAACTCCCCTCCGCCGCCTAGAGCATCTCCCACATCAGCAGCTCGGCTCCGGTCGCCGCCTCCACGGCCAGATCCCGCGCGTCCGTGATCCGGGCGGCGTCCCCCGCCCCCAACTCCTCTTTCCCCACCCGCACTTCACCCCGCACCACATGCACATACACATGCACGGCATCCGGTACGGCGGTCCGCTCCCCCGCCGCGAGCCGCCGTACGTGCAGCATCGCGCCCGCCTCCGGTACGGCGTAGGGCGTGGAGTCCGCGATGCCGTGCACGATCTCGTACGACGGTTCGCCGCCGGGTTCCAGCGGGGCGAGCCACATCTGCACAAAGGTCAACGGGCCGTCGCTGTCGTTGCGTTCGACGTGCCGGACACCGGCCGCCGAGCTGAGCCGCTGGACGTCACCGGGGCGGACCCTCGTCAGGTGCCCGGTGGAGTCACGGTGGCTCAACTCCCCTTCCACGACCCAGGTGATGATCTCGGTGTGGCTGTGCGGGTGCTCGTCGAAGCCGGCGCCGGGCGCGAGCCGTTCCTCGTTGCAGGCGATGATCGCCCCGAACCGGAGGTTGTCCGGGTCATAGTGCGGCCCGAAGGAAAAGGCGTGCCAGGACTCGATCCCGACCTCCGGGTCACCCCCTGGGTAGCGCTCGGCGGAACGCCATACGTCCATCACACCCACCACGGTAGCCCTGCGGGGCACCGATCCGTTTCCCTACGGCAGCCAGGCGGACCGGGGTGTGCGGCTGATGCGCTTCTTGGGTTGCCGGGTGGGGCGGCTGGTGCACTTCCTGGCCACCGAGTCGAGCGGCTGGTCCGCTACTCGCCCCACCGAATCGGGTGGCTGCTGCGCTTCCCGGCCCACCAAGTCGGGTCGTTGATGCACCTCTCGCCCCACCGAGTCGGGTGGCTGCTGCGCTTCTCGGCCCACCAAGTCGAGCGGCTGGTCTCCGCTACTCGCCCCACCGAGTCGAGCAACCGGTCCGCTTCCCGGCCCACCAAGTCGGACGGCTGATCCGCCACTCACCCCACCGAGCCGACCCGTTGATGCACCTCTTGACCCACCGAGCCAAGCAGCTGGCCTCCACTACTCGCCCCACCAAGTCGGCCGACTGATCCGCCACTCGCCCCACCGAGCCGACCCGTTGATGCACCTCTTGCCCCACCGAGCCAAGCGACTGGCCTCCACTACTCGGCCACCGAGGCGGACGGCTGGTCCGCTACTCGGCCCACCGAGTCGGGTCGTTGGTGCACCTCTTGACCCACCGAGTCGGGTGGTGGGTGGGCAAAGGCCGGGGGGCTGGGGGCGGAGCCCCCAGG
>NZ_JAENRY010000285.1 GCF_016612545.1 Streptomyces sp. MBT65
CCTCGGCGGCGAGTTCGAGGACGAGGTCGGAGGGCAGCTTGGTGTGGACGGAGGCCGGGAGGTCGTAGGCCACGACCGGGACGGACGATGCCGCGGCGATCAGGCGGTAGTGGCGGGCGATCTCCGCCGGGTGGGTGCGCGTGTAGAAGGGGGCCGTCACCACGACCGCGTCCGCGCCCGCGTCCGTGACCGCCGCCACGTGGTCCAGGACTCGCGGGGTCGTCATGTCGATCGCGCCTGCCAGGACCGGGAGTTGGCCTCCCACATGGGCCACCACCGCCTCGACCACATACCTCCGCTGGCGATCCGTCAGGTAGGCGGCCTCCGACGTCGAGCCGAGCAGGAACAACCCGTGCACCCCGGCCTCGACGAGATGGTCGACGAGCCTGAGCAGTGAACGGACGTCCACCTCGCGGTCCGGTGTCAGGGGCGTGCAGACGGGCGGTACGACACCGGTGAGCGGGGCGGGGAGGGTCATGAAGGCTCCATGGGGAGGTTTTGGCGAACGAGGTCGCGGGTCGACAGGTCCTCCTCCACAGGATGGTGGCAACGGTAGAAATGTCCCGGCGTCGACGCGGGTGAAAAGTCCGGCATGGCGGACGCGCACACGTCGTCGGCCTTCCAGCACCGGGTACGGAACGGGCAGCCGCTCGGCGGACGCGTCGCCGACGGCACCGGTCCGATCAGCGGGATCGGGTCGATGGGGTGGAGGAGGCCCGGTGTCGCCGAGAAGAGAGCCCGGGTGTACGGGTGCCTCGCCCGGTCGGTGACCTGGTCGGCCGGGGTCTCCTCGACGATCCGGCCCAGGTACATGGTGATCACGCGGTCGCTCATCCGCCGTACCGTCTGGATGTCGTGGGACACGAACACCAGGGCCAGGCCCAGTCGTTCCCTCAGGTCCAACAGGAGATTCAGGATCTGGGCGCGGACCGAGACGTCCAGCGCGCTGGTCGGCTCGTCGGCCACGACGAGGGCTGGGTCAAGCGCCAACGCCCGTGCGATCGCCACGCGTTGGCGCTGCCCGCCGGAGAGCTGGCCCGGCAGGCCGTCGGCGAGCGCGCGGGGGAGGCCGACGAGTGACATCAACTCCCTTACCCGGTCCTCCCGTTCGGGCTTCGTCCCGCGGCCGTGCACGTCCAGCGGATCCCGCAGTATCTGGCGGATCGTCAGACGACGGTTCAGCGCGGTCGACGGGTCCTGGAAGATCATGCCGATGCCGGTGCCCACCGCGGCCCGGCGTTCGCCGTCCGGCATCGACCACAGGTCACGGCCCCGGAGGGACACCGTGCCGGACGTCGGCCGCTGGACGCCCACCAGCACCTTCGCCAGCGTCGACTTGCCGCAGCCGGACTCGCCGACCACGCCGACCGTCTCGCCGGCCGCGACGGTGAGATCGGCGCCGGTCAGGGCGTAGACCCGATCGCGGCCGAACAGACCGCCGCTGCGCGCCTTGTGGACGACATGGGTCCCCGCCAACTCGACCAGCGGGACGCCCAGTTGGCCGCGGACCGCCTCCGGTTCGACCTCCGCGCCGCTCATGACACCGTCTCGCTCTCCGTCGTCACCAGGTCGATCGCCGGGTGGTGGCAGGCCACCGTGTGCGTGCGCGGGCCGACCAGATCGGGTGCCGTCGTACGGCAGAGGTCGCTCGCCAGCGGGCAGCGGTCGGCGAAGCGGCAGCCCGCCGGGAAGTCGGCGGGGGAGGGGACGACCCCCTTGATCTGGGTCATCCGCTCGGCCGCCGACTCCAACGACAGCACGCTGCCGAGCAGTCCGCGCGTGTAGTGGTGGGCCGGTGACTCCACCAGGTCGGCGGTCACGCCCGTCTCGACGATCTGTCCGCCGTACATCACCACCACCCGGTCGGTGACATCGGCGATGAGCGCGAGGTCGTGCGAGACGAGGACGAGCGCGAAGCCCAACTCCTCGCGCAGCCGCAGCAGTAGCTCTATGACCTGTGCCTGCACGGTGACGTCGAGGGCGGTGGTCGGTTCGTCGGCGACGATCAGCCGGGGGTCGCGGGACAACGCCATGGCGATCAGCACGCGTTGGCGCTGGCCGCCGGAGAGTTCGTGCGGATAGCTGCGCAGGGTGCGCTCCGGGTCGAGGCCGACCATCGTCAGCAACTCGCCCGCCCCACGGTGCCCTCCGCGCCGTATCACCTGCTTGAGCTGGGCGCGGATCGTCATCGCCGGGTTCAGGGACGACAGGGCGTCCTGGTACACCATCGCCATCTCGTGGCCCAGCAGCCTGCGCCGCACCCGCATCGGCTCACCCACCAACTGCCGCTGATTGAACCGGACATGGCCGCGCACCCGGGCGCCCTTCGGTTCCAGGCCCATCACCGTGAGCGCCGTCAGCGACTTGCCGCAGCCCGACTCGCCCACCAGGCCCAGGACTTCACCCGGCCGTACCTCGAAGCTGATGCCGTCGACGATGTCCACGCCGTGGTGGCGGCCCTCGAAGCCGATGGCGAGGTTCTCGACGGCGAGTACCGGCAGGCCGTCGGGGTCGGGCAACGGCCTTGCGCGCGACCGGAGTCGGAGCGCCGCCTCCGTCAGACCGGGGAGCTGGAGCACCTCCCCGCTGCCTGGCTGTGGGGCGTCGAGCGGGTCCTCGTCGGGGCGTACGGCCACCTCGCGCGCGGCCGGGGCCGCCCACGCGTCCGAGACCCCCTCGGACAGTATGTTCAGGGACAGCACGGTGACGAGCATCAGCAGGCCGGGGAAGACCGTCGCCCACCAACCCCCGGTCAGCACCATGTTCTTGCCGTCCGCGATGACACTGCCCCACGACGGGTCCGGGGGCCGTACGCCCGCGCCGATGAAGGACAGCGACGCCTCGAAGACGATCGCCTCGGCCACCTGCACGGTGCAGAACACCAGGATCGGGGCGGCGCAGTTGACGGCCACGTGCTTGATGACGATGTGCGGGGTGCGGGCGCCGATCACCCGTTCCGCGGTGACGTAGTCCTCGCCGTACTGGTCAAGTACGTTGGCCCGTACGACCCTTGCCACCGGCGGGGTGAACAGGAACGCGATCGCGCAGATCAGCACGGTGATCCCGCCGCCGAACACGGCGACCAGGACGGCCGCGAGCGCGATGCCGGGGAACGCCATCACCACGTCCAGGCAGCGCATCAGCGTCTCGTCCACGCCCTTGCGCGAGGTCGCGGCGACGGCCCCGAGCAGGGCGCCGACCACGAGCGCCAGCGCGGTCGCCCCGAGGCCGATCGCCAGGGACCAACGGGCGCCGTACATCAGCCTGCTGAGGATGTCCCGGCCCAGGCTGTCCTGGCCCATCCAGTGGCCGGCGGAGGGGTGTCCGGTGCCGTCGACGGGCAGTTGCTGGTCGAGCGGGTCGTGCGGGGCGAGGAGCGGCGCGAACAGCGCCACCAGCACCACGACGGCCAGGAAGCCCACCGCGACCTTCGACAGCAGCGGCAATCGGCGCCGGCCGCGCAGCCGGATGCCGGGCCGGGACAGGGTCTCGGCGAGGCCCTTGCGGGAGAACTGAGTGAACATCAGGAGGCATCCCTCAGGCGGGGGTTGACCAGCAGATAGAGGATGTCGATGACCAGGTTCACCACGACGAACCCGGTCGCCGTCGTGAGCACCACGCCCTGGACGACGGCCGGGTCGCCGTTCTGGACGGCGTCGATCATCAACTTGCCCATCCCGGGGAGGGAGAAGATGGTCTCGATGACGACCGCACCGCCGAGCAGGTATCCGACGCGCAGACCCAGCACGGTGAGTGGGTTCATCAGCGCGTTGCGCAGCACGTTCCGGCCGACCGCGACATGCGGTGGCAGCCCGCTGCCGATCGCCGTCCGGACGTAGTCCTTGTCCAGCTCCTCGACCACCGACGTCCGTACGATGCGCGTGAGTTGGGCCGCCACCGGCAGCGACAGCGCGAGCGCGGGCAGGGCCATCGTCTTGAGCCAGCCGGTGAGGGAGTCCGCCGGGTTGATGTAGCCGCCGGTCGGGAACCAGCCCCGGTCGACGGCCAGGTACTGGATCATCAGCAGCGCCAGCCAGAAGCCGGGCGCGGCGACCCCGGTCAGCGACACCACCCGGATGATCTGGTCGGGCAGCCGGTCCCGGTAGATCGCCGCCGTCACCCCGCCGAGCAGCGCCAGCACCACCGCGATCCCCAGCCCCAGGAAGGTGAGTTGGAGGGTGAGCGGCAGCGCGGTGGTGACCTGCTGGACGACCGGTGCCCGGGTCAGCGCGCTGGTGCCCAGGTCACCGTGGAGGAGTGCGCCCACGAAATGGACGTAGCGCAGCGGCAGTGGATCGAGCAGGCCGTTGCGCTCGCGGAAGTCGTGCAGTTGCTGCGGGGTCGGGTTGGCGCCCTGGAAGAACGCGGACGCCGGGTCGACGTCCGAGAAGCGCATCACCACGAACACGAACAGCACGATGCCGAGCATCAGCGGCACGAGCAGGACGACACGGCGGACCAGAATCCTGACGACGGTGACCATGGGCCAACTCCTGTACGGCTAGACCCACTTGGCCTGGAGGACGTTGATGCCGGGGTAGGGCTGCGGCCTTATGCCGGTCAGCTTCTTCGGGTCCCAGGCGGTCATCAGCTCGTTGTGGACGACCGGGTAGAGCACGGCCTGTTCGGCGACGGTGTCGATGTAGTCCTGGATCATCGTCTCCTTCTTCGCCACGTCCGGTTCCTGGGTGGCCCGGTCCATGTCCTTGAAGAGCTGCTTGGCGACGGAGTTGCCGGCCCAACGGGCGTAGCCCATCCAGAGATTCTGCGGGCCGTAGTTGTAGTGCATGATCAGGTCCGCGTCGAGGCCGAACTGGTTGGGGTTGGAGGCGGCGGCGACCACTTGGTAGTCCTGCTTCTGGTCCATCTTGGTGAAGACCGCCGTGGTCTCCTGCGGGGACAGGGTCGTCCGCACGCCGATCGCGTCCCAGGACGCCTTGATGGTCGGCAGACAGTCGACGATCCAACTCACGTTCACCGAGATGATGTCGACCTTCAGCCCGCTGACCCCGGCCGCCTTCAGCAGCGCCTTCGCCTTGCCGGGGTCGTAGTCGTAGACCGTCTTCGCCCGCCGGTAGGCCGGGTTGCCCTCGTTGAGGAACGACGAGGACGGCTTTCCGTGCCCACGCAGGGCGACCTGGACCATCTTTCCGGTGTCGATCGCGTAGTGCAGCGCCTGGCGCACCCGTACGTCGTCGAAGGGTTTGTGCTGGGTGTTGAACATCAGGAACAGGTTGTTCATCCCGGCCCCGCCGCCGACCGTCAGCCCGCCGCTCCGCAGCCGCTGGATGTTGGCGTAGGGGATGTTGTCGGCGATCTGCGCGCCCGCACTGGACCCGGAGATCTTGGCGACCCGGGGCGCCGCGTCCACTATGGTCAGCCAGTTCATCGTCTTGAAGGCGGCCGGGCGCGGGCCGTTGTAGCCGGTGAACGCGGCGAAGGTGGTGTTGGACTTGGGGTGGTGCGCGGTCTGCCGGTACGGTCCCGAGCCGACCGCCTTCCCCTGGATCGCCTGGTCCCACGCGCCCGGCTTCGAGAAGACGTGCTTCGGCATGATCTTCGCGAGCGTGAGCCGTGAAATCCCGTCGGGGAAGGGGAACTTGAGGACCAGCTCGACGCTCCGCGCGTCGATCTTCCGGACCTCCTTCAGCCAGCTCACGAAGAAGCCCTGCGCCAGGGTCGTCGTCTTCGGGTCGAGGATGCGGTCGAAGACGAACACGACGTCGTCGGCGGTGACCGGCTGCCCGTCGTGGAACGTCGCGCCCGCGCGCAGCGTGAACGTCCACGAGGTGCCGCCGGTGTCCTTCGGCAGGGCCGTCGCCAGCGCCGGATAGGGCGCGCGGGTGATCGGATCGGTGTCGATCAGCCCCTCGTAGATGTGGTTGTTGCCGGCCATCGCGAACGCGGACGCGGTCTGCGTCGGATCCCAGCTGCCGTCGTTGCCGTAGCCGATCACCGCGGTCAGCGTCCGGTTCTTGCCGGTGCCCCCGCCGCCGGTGTCGTTCGTCGACTGCGGCCCCGACGAACAGGCGGTCAGGGACGAGGAGATGGCGGCCGCCGCGCCCAGCGCGCCGGAGTACTTCAGGAACGCCCGGCGGTGCAGCGCGGGCACGTTTCGGGTCACGTCTTCGCGCATGGTTCCTCCAGGAGGTACGACGTCCTACGTCCTGCGGTCAGCGCGACCATAAGAGCGCCCGTGGGGTCGGTCAAGGCATCGCACACGAATGGCGTAGCCGTCAGAGGTCGGACCAATGGCGCTTTGAAAAGGCGTGTGACTGGCGCAAATTGACTCCCCCTCAGGTCCCGCTGGGGTCAGACATGGGACGTGGGACCTCTGGGGCGCGTACGATGCGCCGCATGTCCGGGGAGCCAAGGAACAGTCGGATACAGCGCGAGGTCGTGCAGCTGATCCTCGACCGCAAGCTCCAGCCCGGTGCGCCGCTGCCCACCGAGGCCGAGCTGATGGAAGACCTCGGCATCAGCAGAAACTCCGTCCGCGAGGCCCTCAAGGCGCTCCAGGCCCTCGACATCGTGGAGATCAGACACGGCTACGGCACCTACGTCGGCCGCGCCTCGCTGACCCCGCTCGTCGACGGCCTCACCTTCCGTACGCTCACCCGGCACGAGGACGACGCGGACGCGCTGGCCGAGATCCTCCAGGTGCGCGAGGTGCTGGAGGAGGGCCTGATTCATCGGGTCGCCGCGACCGTCACCGAGCCGGAACTGGACAGGCTGGAGGCGGTGGTGAACCGGATGGAGGAGGCGGGCCGGGCCGGTCGCCCGTTCCCCGAACTCGACCGTGAATTCCACGAGTTGCTCTACGCCTCACTGGGCAACGAACTCGTCCCGCAACTCCTCGGCGCCTTCTGGACGGTGTTCCGCCGGGTCGCCGGCGCCCGCGGCTGGACCGACGACCCGGACCCCGGACTCACCGTCCGCCGCCACCGCGACATCGTCACCGCACTGCGCGCCCGCGAGGTCGAGGGCGCGCGGCGCGCGATGGCGGACCACTTCCGCGGGATCGAGGCGCGGGCGGCGCAGGAGTCCCGCGGAGTGGGCTGACCTTCTGTCGGAGCCGTGAACTGTGGTCAGGGAGCGGTGAGTTGGGCCACGATCGACGCTCCGTCCAGCCAGACGTTCTCGCGGGAGATCCTGCCGTCCGAGAACTCGAAGACGTGCAGCATCCGGAAGGTGATCCGGCGGTTGTTGCCGGGCACGCCCAGCAGTGAGCCGGGGACCGTGCAGGTGATCAGGTCCTCGACGGTCGCCGCGTTCTCCGAGTAGTAGGTGTGGGTGCGCTCGGACTTCTCGGTGCGGATGTCCTGCACCAACTGCTCGTAGCGCTCCTGCGCGGCCGGGATGCCGACCGCCGGGCCGCCCGGCCAGCCCACGGCGTCGTGCTCGATGTCCTCGGTGTAGACGGACACCGCCGCCGCCGGGTCCCCGTGCTCCTCGGCGAGCATGTGCGTGCCGATCAGTACTTCCATTTCCGCCGGTGTGATGGAGCCCATGGAGCTCCTCCTCTCGTCGTGCCGCGTGCCGGTCGGGCCGCGACCCCCGTTTGGTGAGACGGATATACTGTAATAAGAAAATTTTCTCACGACAAGAAGGTGTTCGCATGCCGGAAGGCCGCAGCAGACAGAAACTGCGCACGCGCCGCGCCCTGACCGAGGCCGCGGTCGCCCTGATCCGCGAGGGCCGGACGGTCACGATGGCGGAGGCGGCGGAGGCGGCCGATGTGTCCCTGGCCACCGCCTACCGCTACTTCTCCAGCCCGCAGGAACTCCTCCAGGAGACCCAACTCCTCGTCCGCACCCCGGACTTCACCGCCGACCTGCCCGCCGATCCGGCCGAGCGCCTCGACACCCTGATCTCCCGCGTCGCCGAGTTCCAGCTCGGCGACGAGGCCATGTGGCGGTCGCTGGTGCGGGCCAGCCTGGAACGCTGGTTCGCGCAGCACGAGCAGCACCAGGAACAAGGGCAGGGTCAGGGGCGCGGGCATGAGGGCGGCGAGCCGGAGATTCCCACCCGCAACCAGACCCGCCTCGGCTACACCCGCACCGCGCTCGAGCCCCTCGCCGACACCCTCCCGCCCGAACTCCACCGCCGCCTGGCCATGGCCGTCACCCTCGTCTACGGCGCCGAGGCGCTGATCTCGGCCCGCGATGCCTGCGGACTCGACCCCGAGGAGGCGCGGGACGTGATGCGATGGGCGGCGAGCGCGTTGCTGGAGAAGGCGGTACGCGACGCGCCGGCCGAGTGAGGGACGGATGGAGAGGCGGGCGGGATGGCGGAGACGTGGGACGAACGGGACACAGGCGTCCTACGGCTGCCCTCCGGCCGCCTGGTCCGGGGCCGCGGCCTGCGCCGCCCGCTCCCGGCCGACGGTCCCGTCCCGTCGTACGGCGTGTATCTGCTCGGCAAGCCGCCGCCCCAAGTCCCCTGGCAGGCACGGTGGTTGCGCTGGCCGGACTTCCGGCTGCCCGCGGACCGCGCCGAGGCGCACACGGTGCTCGTCGAGGTCTGGCGCCGGTCGCTCACCGAGCGCGTCGAGATCGCCTGCGCCGGCGGCCGGGGCCGCACCGGCACGGCGTTGGCCTGCCTCGCGGTCCTCGACGGGGTGCCGCCCGGGGAGGCGGTCGCCTACGTCCGCGCCCACTACGACCGGCACGCCGTGGAGACACCGTGGCAGCGGCGGTACGTACGACGGTTCGGGGCGCCGTCAGACGCGGCGGGCGCGGAAGCGTAGGCCGCCGCTCTCGGGGTGCAGGTCGACCGCCACGTCCGTGAACCCCGCCCGCTCCAGTCGGCCCGGGAGGGTCGCCGGATCGAGGGTGTTCATCGTGTCCCGGAAGTGCAACACCCGGAAACGGAACCCGGGTTGGCTGTCACTGCCCGCGAACGTCCCGCCGGGGCGCAGCACGCGGAACGCCTCGGCGAAGACACGGTCCTGGTGCGCGGCCGTGGGCACGTGGTGCAGCATCGTGAAGCAGACGACGGAGTCGAACGACCCGTCGGGCAGCGGCAGTTCGGCCCCGTCCGCGTGGAGCACGGTGGCCCGGTCGCCCCACCGGGACTCCAACAGGCGTGCGGTGTCGGCGTCGATCTCGGCGGCGGTGAGGTGGTCGACCCGCTCGACGAGGACGCGGAGATTGGCGCCGTAGCCCGGGCCGATCTCCAGTACGTCCGCGCCGAGTTCCACGTGTTCCAGGGCCCAGGGCAGGATGCGGTCCTTCGTCGTCTGCGCCCATCCCTCGGAGCTGCACAGCTTGCGGTGGGCTCGGTTCATCGGCATACGTCGACGCTAGGCGGGGCGGGCGGTTGTCCGCCACGGGCTAGGCTGCCGTGTCATGTCGCGGAACGGACAGGAGCGGGAGCGCTGGTCCGACACGGGGAAAGGGCGCCGGTCCGACACAGGGAAGGGGCGCCGGTCCGACACGGCCATCCTCGTCGGCCACTTCACGATGCCGCGCGGGACGGCGTTCGCCACGCACTGGCATCCCGTCCACCAACTCCTCTGCTCCGAGCGGGGGTTGCTGCGGATCCGCAGCAAGCACGGGACCTGGCTGCTGCCTCCGTCGCTGGCCCTGTGGGTCCCCGCGCTCGTCCCGCACGCCACCGGGTCCGAGGGCGACGCCGTGATGCGCGGTGTGTTCGTCGAACCGGCGAGCTGCCCGCACATCGACTGGCGGGACCCCACGGTCGTCGCGGTCACCCCGCTTCTCCGGGCGCTCGTCGAGCACCTGGACCGCACGGACCTGACACCGGACGCCCGCGCGCGAGCCGAGCTGGTGCTCCTCGACGAGCTGCGTCCGGTGCCGGTGACGAGCGTGTCCGTACCCGAGCCGCGCGATCCGCGGGCGCGGGCGGTGGCCACCGGGCTGATGAACCACCCTTCCGACGCCCGCCCGTTGGCCGAGTGGGGCGGTCAAGTCGGATCCAGCGCACGGACGTTGGCCCGCCTCTTCGTCGCGGAGACGGGTCTGGGCTTCGGCCAGTGGCGGGAACGGCTGCGGATGCAGGCCGCGTTGCCGTTCCTCGCCGAGGGGCTGCCGGTGGAGTCCGTGGCGCGACGGGTGGGGTATGCCTCGGCGAGCTCCTTCACGGCGGCGTTCCACCGGGTGGTCGGGGTGACGCCGAGGCAGTACTTCCCGCGCTAGCCGAGGGCCACTTCCCGCGTCAGCCGAGCGCCACTTCCGGGGCTAGCCGAGGGCCGCCGCCACCAACTCGGCCGTGTCCGCGACCAGTTGGTTGTCGTACGGTGCGTCGGGCAGGGTCGGCTTCGTCGTCAGGACGGCGAGGACGACCGGGTCACCGCCCTCCGTCCAGGCGATGCCGACGTCGTTGGCGGTGCCGTGGGCGCCGCTGCCCGTCTTGTCGGCGATCGTCCAGGTCGCGGGGAGTCCGGCGCGGAAACGGGCGGCGCTCGTCGTGTTGTTGAGCAGCCAGGCGGTGAGCCGGTCGCGGTCGGGGCGGCGCAGGGCGTCGCCGAGGACGAGCCTGCCGTACAGTCCGGCGATCGCGCGCGGGCCGGTGGTGTCGGTGATCCGGTCCGGCTCGGCCGAGTTCAGCTCGGTCTCCCAGCGGTCGAGCCGGGTGACCCGGTCGCCGAGGGAGCGGGCGAAGCGGGTGATGGCGGTGGGGCCGCCGAGTTCACGCAGGAGCAGGTTGCCGGCGGCGTTGTCGCTGTAGCGGATCGCCACGTCGGCGAGCTGCTCGACCGTCATGCCCTCGGCGAGGTGCGCCCGGGTCTGGTCCGATCCGTCGACGAGATCGGCCTCCGTGTAGTGCACGACCTTGGAGAGGACCTCACCGTGCCGGTCCAGGTCCCGCAGGACGGCCGCGGCGGCGAGCGTCTTGAACACCGAGCACATCGGGAAGAGTTCGTCGGCGCGGTGCGTGACGGTCTTCCTGGTGCCGAGGTGATGCGCGAACACGCCTACGCGGGCGGTGTGTTGCTCTTCGAGGGCGACCAGACGCGTGCCGATGTCGGTCCCGGTGTCGTCCGCCGCCTGCGCGGAGGAGGCGCCGGTGAGGAGGGTCGCGGCGGTGGCGGCGCCGGCGGTGAGAACGGTACGGCGGGTGGTCGTAGGCGCTGCGGCCGTAGGGGTCGTAGGGAACTGTTCGGAGCCTGAGATCACGCTCTCCTTTGTTCGGGGGACCGGTGGACCGTCCGGTGGTCCGGTGGTCCGGTGGCCTGGTCTCCGTCGACGATCGGTCGATGTCCGTCAACGATCTCTCCAGTGACCGACGCGAGAGCTCATACCTTGGTTGCGTCGCCGTAGACCATCGGGCGACTTCGGGGCGGGCGCCGGATCGGCACAGTGGGCGCATGGCGAACACACAGGGGATCAGTCGGGGGCAGTTCCTGGCGGGGGCGCTGGCGCTCGGGGCGGCGGGCGCGCCGCTGCCGTCTGGGCAGGCGGCGGCACGGCCGAGGACGGCGGACGGCTGCCACGGTCCGCGCCACCGCGGTCTGCGCCGGCACGGCGTCGTCTACACGGTCGGCGAGGGCGAGACCCCCGCCACCGCCTGGAACCCGCGCCGGATGCGCGCCGATCTCCGCGCCGTCCGCGACGAGTTGCACGCCGACACGGTCGACGTCACCGGCGACGGCGTCGACCGCCTCACCGCGACCGCCGCCGAGGCCGCCGAACTGGGCCTGCACATCTGGCTCCAGCCCACCCTCGCCGATGTCCCCGAGCGGGACATCCTCGAACACCTCGCGGAGACCGGCCGGTTCGCGGAACGGCTCCGGCGGCAGGGCGCGAGCGTCGACTTCAGCGTGGGCTGCGAGTTCTGGCTGTTCGTGCCCGGGATCGTGCCGGGCGCGACGGTCCTGGACCGCGTCCAGAACCTCCTGGACGGCACGTTCGACCCGGTCAGGATGCAGCGCAGGCTGGACGCGTTCACCAAGAAGGCGGCGGCGCTCGGCCGTTCCGTCTTCCTGGGCAACCTCAGCTACGCGGCCGCCCAGGACGACGAGGTCGACTGGAACCTCTTCGACATCGTGGGCATCGACTACTACTCGTACTTCCACCAACCAGCCGACTACGTCCGGGAGTTGCGCCGCTACGAACGCTGGGGCAAGCCCGTGACCATCACCGAGTTCGGCACCTGCGCGTACAAGGGCGCCGAGAAGACGGCCGGCATGGGCTGGAACGTCGTCGACTACGACAAGGACCCGCAGGAGATCAAGGGCCACCTGATCCGCAGCGAACACACCCAAGCGGCGTACGTGGTCTCCCTGTTGGAGGTCTTCGAGTCGATGGACCTGTACGGGGCGATGGCCTTCGAGTTCGTCACCCCGGACGCCCCACACCGCGCCGACGACCCGCGCCACGACCTCGACATGGCGAGCTACGCGATCACCAAGACCGTCAAGGAGCGGCCGGGGGACCCGAGTTCACCCTGGCGGTGGGAGCCGAAGGAGGCGTTTCGGGCGTTGGCGCGCAGGTATGCCCGGGTCTGCTCTTGATACCTTGGCCGAGTGATGTCGAAGCGTCGGGGGAAAGGACGCTCGGATGAAGAACGCTGACGGGGCCTGGAGCGCGTTCGATTCGATCGCCTATGTAGCTCACAACTACCGTGACCTACAAGCGGAGGACGCGGAGATCCTGCACATCGTTCGCGATCATTTCGCCGACCATTTCCGGAAGCCGGGAGTCGGCCCGGTCATTGGCATCGACGTGGGCGCCGGCGCCAATCTGTATCCCGCCCTGTCCATGCTGCCGTGGTGCGACGAGATCACCCTCTGCGAGCGCTCGCCCGCGAATGTCGCGTACCTGAAGGGCCAGGTCGACTCGTACGACGGGAACTGGGACCTGTTCTGGGCTTCTCTGAGTGAGAACAAGGCGTACCGCGCCCTCGGCATGGACCCGCGGGAGAGGTTCCGCGAGGTCGTCAAGGTCGAGCAGGGCGACATCTTCGATCTGGAGCAGCGCGAGGGACGGTGGTCCGTGGGAACCATGTTCTTCGTTGCCGAGTCGATGACCTCCTCCTTCGCCGAGTTCAGCCTGGGCGTCGAGCGATTCATGCGCGCCCTGAACCCGGGCGCTGCCTTCGCCGCCGCTTTCATGGAACATTCCAAGGGCTATTACACGGGCCAGAATTTCTTCCCCGCCTGTGACGTGGGAGAAGCCGAGGTGCGGGCGAGTCTCGAACCATTCGCGGACGATCTCACGGCGGAGCGGCTCAAAAGCGGGTATGCCGTGAGGGACGGCTATTCCGGATTGATTCTCGCTTGGGGGCGGCGTGGGGATTGATACCGGAGCGGTCTGAGCGGAGACATGAGGTGCGGATCACCGACGACAGGTTCTTGCCGCGGGCCTGACGCATTCTTGCCGTAGGCCTGACGACCGTCGCACAGGTGCACGAAAGCTCGTTCGGATATTGTCGACTCTGTTGACAACGTTGCCCGGGCCTGGGCGACGGGTGATCCCGACGACGGAGGCGAAGCAGTGTCGACCAGTGCCGTGGTGATCGGGGCAGGGGTCTCAGGACTCACCACGGCGGTGTGCCTGGCGGAGGCCGGAATGGATGTCCGGGTGGACACCGACCGGCCCCCGGGCGCCACGACCTCGGCGGCCGCAGGCGCCATGTGGGATCCGTATCTGGCCGAGCCCAGCGACCTGGTGGAGCGATGGAGCCGGGAGACCCTGTCGGAGCTGACCGCGCTGAGCACGGATACGGAGACCGGGATCCGGCTGGTGGAGGGGACTCAGGAATCCAGGGTTTCCCGGGACATGCCGGTCTGGGGGAGCCTCGTGGGTGCACGCATGTGCCTCCCGTCAGAGCTACGGCAGGGGTTCGTGACCGGGTGGCGCTACCGAGCGCCGCTCGTCGACATGCCTCGGTACCTTCGCTACCTGGTCGGACGGCTGGAGCAGGCCGGTGGAACCTTGCGCCGGCACCTCTACGGCACGCTCGACGAGGCGCTGACTCAGGCGTCGGTCGTCGTCAACTGCTCGGGTGCGGAAGCCCGGTACCTGGTGGACGATGCCTCGGTCGACGCGGTGCGGGGCCAGCTCGTCGTGATGGAGAACCCCGGTATCCGGACCTTCTTCTGCGACGACACCCCCGGGGCCGAGGACCTCACCTACATCT
Source organism: Streptomyces sp. MBT65 (assembly GCF_016612545.1). Lineage (GTDB taxonomy): Bacteria > Actinomycetota > Actinomycetes > Streptomycetales > Streptomycetaceae > Streptomyces. The sequence goes on from NZ_JAENRY010000285.1 coordinate 14,107, forward strand.
ACCCGCACGGCGACATCGTGGTCCTGGGCGGAACGGCGGAGCCGGGCGCCTGGGAACTGCGGCCCGACGAGAACGAAGCCCGGGAGATCATCCGCCGTTGCGCCGCCGTGGAGCCGTTGCTCGCCGGAGCCCGGGTGATCGGGCAGCGGGTGGGGCTGCGGCCGGTCCGAGGCCGGGTCCGACTGGAGGACGAGTGGCACGAGGACACGCTGCTGCTGCACAACTACGGTCATGGCGGAGCCGGACTGACCTTGTCCTGGGGATGTGCCCGCGAGATCACGGAGCGGGTTCGCGGGAAGCTGCCGTCCACTCACTGAGCTTCTTCAGCGTTGCCGCTCCAGGGTGAGAACGGCTTTGGCGAGGGACGTCGCAAGCTTGGCCAGGTGGCAAAACTTCCATATTCTCCGTTGTGAACCCCGGACGAGCAGAAAGGGTCCGTCGGTTTGCCGACGGACCCTTTCTTTAAGATTGATGGCAGGCGTAGCTCAGGCTATGCGGCTGACCCTAGAAGAGCCACGACCACTGCTGCTCGGGAGCGCCGTTGCAGTCGTAGATGACCACATTCGTGTTGTCGGCCGTTCCACCGCTCTGTGTCGACAGGCACTTGTTATTGTTTTTGGCGCTTACAAGTTGGCCGCCGGTCAGGTGCCAGTCCTGTTCGGCCCCTCCGTTGCACGTGTACTGAATCGCCTTGGTTCCGTTGGCCGTGGACCCGCCATCCGCAAGCGAAAGACACTTGCCGCTCTTGCGGTTCACATAAGTGAGGTCTCTGGGTTCCCACGACTGCTCCTGCGTGCCGGTGCAGGTATAAAGAATCGCTGAAACGTTGTTGGCGGTAGACCCTCCATTGGCGAGTGACAGGCACGTCTGGCTCTTCTGGTTGGTTATGGGTGCGAAGAGCTGAGCGCTGGCGGAAGCCGATCCGACGCTGAGAGAAACAGCGGCCAAGGCCCCCAGGGACACCGAAACGAACGCGCGGTTCGAAATCTTGAGCATGAAGCTCCCTTTCCTTGGTTCAGTAGATGACCATGAAAACGCTAGCGCCGAGGGGATTAAATGAGAATAGTCAAATCATCGGGACAGGAAATAAACGATTCCAGCAAGAATTTTGGGTGAACGACGCGTGGCAGGTGAATGTGTGCGTGGGCCCAGGAGGTCCCGAAAATCCAGAAAGTTCCAGAATTTGACGCACTGGCGGGTCGCCGAGCGGGAGGGTTGTTCCTACTGGCCGGAACGCACAAGCAGAACAAGTCGGTTATGTGCTGAGAAGCCGTCGCTGTGAGACGGAAACGTCTTTCGCCGGGAGCTGTTTGCCTGTTCTCCGTATCGCTCGCAATCAGCCGCAGCGCCCCCTGCGCCTGCGCTTGGGGTCCGCAGTGGATCGGTCGCCCCCGGGCTGTTGATCGAGATGTCTGATGTCTCAACCACGCTGCTCGGGGGCCTCGTTGGTCATCCACCTGCTCGCCGAACGGGTGGGCGGTCGCCGATCCGGGCGGCCAGTTGCGCCGGCTTTCACCCGCGTTGCCGGGCCGGGCCCACGACCAGACCGCTGCCCGCACCCACCGCTTCGGGAGCTACTCCCTGATCTGCCACTGTCGGCGCTCCGCGATGTCGGACTCCGCGCCTCTGCGGAAGAGGTACAGCCAGGTCCGGGCCGCGAGCGTGGCGATCAGGACCGTCGTCCACGGCCAGCTGGTGGCATTCGCCGCGATCAGCGCCGCACCGACCGTCGGCGAGGCCGCCGTCAGCACGATCAGAGCGATCTCGAAAGAGCTTCGTTGGAATCGGTGGGCGATGGAGAACTCGGACTGCTCGTACCAGGCGATGGCCGAGCTGAACACGACGGCCAGCGTCATGGTCGTCCAGGGATCGCCGCTGGCCTGCGCGTAAGTGACGGGAAGTGAGATCAGGAAGGGGAACACGCCGCCGTACTCGGAAAGTACGTTGCCCCACTTCATGATCTTGCCGAACGAGTTCGAGCGGATCCGAGCGAGTTCGCCGGAGGCGCTCGCGTAGATGATCAGGGAGAGGACAGTGCTGAACGTCGCCCCGATGAGGAGCAGTCGTACGTCATCGGGGAATCGGGTCGACGAGAAGGCGAAACCCAGCAGGAAGGTGATCGCGGCGAGGATGGAACCGGAGAAGGCGATGCCGGCCGCGGCTTCGCCGGACTGGAGGGTCGCGGGGTCGTCCTGCTCGAACCGAGCGATTTCAAAAGCGGGTTCGCCGCTGAGCGTCACCAGCCCCGTCACCGCGTGGTCGGCAGGTGACAGGGACTCCGTGAGCTGTTCCTGAGCACTGACGGGGACGAGATGCCTGGCGTCCGGATCTATGTACTCCACACGGGACTTGTACTGATAGTGAATGTGGAGAGCGTTGCCTGACCCGCCGATGCGTATGACCCGGGTCCCTTTGAAATCGGTGGCCAGCAGGAGGCGCGTCACCGCCAGTTGCTCCGTACTGGCCACGGCGGATATCAGTGGCGGCTCGATCGATTTCCGGGGAATGTCCGTCACCATCTCGGTCAGGAGCTGCTTGGCCATACCCTGCCTCCGCATTCCCTCACGAACCGCGATCACAGAGATCCGCACATGTTCTGGCGACGGCATTTCCGCGGCGATGCACCCGACCAACTCGCCTGCGGATTCGAGCACCCGAACCAGGTCGCGGTCAATGGCGTCGGCGAGGAGCGCCGGCGTCGGAATGATCGCCGTCTCGCATGAATCGGTCAGCAGCGAACGCAATGCGGCCAGGTCGGCAGGGGACGCCGCTCGGGTGGGCCATACAGCCATGTCCATCCGTTTCGTTCGGCTCGACATCAGGTGTCACGTGGTCGCCAGGCGCTGAATCCTACAGATCAACTGCGCGCCGCACAGGTACGGTTGAGTGATCGCGACCGTGGTGTTCTCGAGGTTCGCAAGGCCCATGACACGAAGGTGGAGACGGCTGTGACGGAGTCCGTGTTCAGGGAATCCACCGCGGAACCCCGCACCCAGTCCGTTCCGCTCGCCCACCTCTCCCTGGAGCTGGGCCACCTCTACATGGAGGATTTCGAAGCCGGTCCCGAGCGGCTGCGCGAGCACTTCGCAGAGGTGCGCATCTGGGTGGACGCCGTACGCGCCTCCGTAGCTCGTCGCGCGGGTCTCAAAAGGCCCCGCATCAGTACCTGCTTTCTCATCGACGACTACTTCAACCGCTTTTCCACACCGGCCGAGATCGTCCCGCTGGTCCTGTCGGAGGCCCGGAAGGCGGGTCTGGTCATCGACTACCTGGCCCGCGAGTCGGGTTGTGCGGTCGCCGACCGGATCGAGCTGGCGGAGTCCGTCCTGCACCGCCTCGTGGAGTCGCCGCCGCCGGGCAGCAACGGCGCGCGCCCGCCCGTCAGCCAGACCGGCTGGCTCGCCAACGGTCAGCGCACTCCCGCCCCGCCCGGCAGCACGGCTTGGCAGCCGCCCCAGGAGACCATGGCCCGCAACCACTCGGTCTTCATGGACGTCGAGCTGTGGTCCAGGGAGGACGACGCGTGGCTGTGGTCCTGTCCTTTCCTGGCCGCGGTATGGCAGTTGGCCCGGCTCGGTCTGCTACGACACCTCGGCGAACCCGTGCTGACCCCGTACCCCTGGACCGGTGGGGACTTCCCGCGCGACTGGGACCGGCTGCCACCGCTGCTCAGGCTCACTGAGTCCGCGGCGCCTTTCAGCGCATACCGCACCTGCACGCTGATGCCCAACCGGTTCCTCGCGGTGGAGGACGCCGTACGGCTCATCCTCGACCAGGTGGACGTCGATTCCGGAGCGCTCCGACAGGTCGCCGTGCGCTCCGCCGGCGAAGGCGTCGCCGTGCCGGAGGCCGTGGCCCAGCGCGCGACCTACGTCTTCTACGAGGAGCCCGGCGTGGAATCCGTCGGGAAGTCGGCCAACCCGCCTCCTCCGAAGAGGACTTGACATGTCGTCCCCCGGACGATCGGCGCGTCCGGTCCTCATCTGCGGCGAGGTGCACACCTGCCTGCTGCCGTCCTTGCGGTCACTGGACGGGTACGGCGCCGCCCAACTGCTGAGGCTGCGCGGCGACGAGCAGGTCAGGGTTTCCAACCGGCCCAATCTGTATGCCTGTTCACCCCAGGTTCTGACGGGCGTGGACTGCAGGCTGCCCACTTCGAACGGTGCCAAGGTCCGAGCCGTCGGTACGGTGGCCGCCCGTGGGGTGCTCACGGAGGGCCGTGTCCTCCAGTCCACCGCCTACTTCAGTGCCCCGGCATACGGCCTCGACGTACGCCGCCCCTGGGGGCACTACCTGGTAAGGCCAGGTGTGGTCGAGCCGTTCGGAAAACTGCCTGAACAGGCCGCTGCGGAGGGCGTGTTACTCGGCGCCGAGCGCGGCGAACTGGACCTGGGAATGATCGCCGAGGGACTGCTGGAGCAACTGGTGCGCCACCCGCTCCTCGACCGCGAGGCCCCTTTCAAGTCCCGGCGAACGCAGCTGCGTTGGGCCGCGCGCCTTGCGCCAGCGGGCGAGGAGCCGTCGCTTGACCGCTTCACACTGGCCGAGGACGGGTTGCGGACCGTCGAGCTGCGGCTGCCGGGAGGACACCTCGGCCGCCGCCGTCGCCGGTCTGTGTGAGGATCTCGCGCTGCACGACTGGCTGTTGACGACCGTGATGCACATGCTGGAGAACAGCCGACTCGGTGCGGCGGACGGGCCCGCAGTGGTCCTGGCGCTGCGTCCGGCCGTCGACCACCTCCTGCATCTGTGGATGCCGCACGCCCGCGTGGACCGCGCGCTGGGCCACCTGTGGGACGTCCTGGAGCGGGAACCGGGCTTCAGCCGTCAATGGGAGAACCTACGCCGTCGCATCCGCGACCAATTGGCCATGGCGGCCATGTCATTGCCGCCACCTGACCTCAGATATCCCGCCGGTCCACCGTCACGACCGTGACCAACGCCGCGACCGCGCACCGCACCACGAACACCACCCACGTACCCCCGACGGCCGTCGGATATCGCGAGCCCAACCGATACGGAACGTGCCCGTAGTCGACCTGTACGCGTCGCTCCGGTGTCGACCCAGGTCGTACGTCCCCAGCCCGATGACCGCACCCCCTCCGCACTCCTACGATCTCCGCATGCCCCCCACC
>NZ_JAENRY010000286.1 GCF_016612545.1 Streptomyces sp. MBT65
CTCCAAGGTTGTCGGGCCGGCGCGACACGCGAAAACGCGCCGGCCCGACAACCTTGGAGCACCGCATGATCTTCATCGCCGTACGGTTCCCCGTCCGCCCGGAGTACCGCGACACCTGGCTCGACCGGGTCGCCGACTTCACCGCCGCGACCCGGGCCGAGCCCGGCAACCTGTTCTTCGAGTGGTCGGTCGACGCGGTCGACCCGAACCGGTTCGTGCTGCTGGAGGCGTTCGCGTCCCCGGAGGCCGGTGCGGCGCACGTCGGCTCCGAGCACTTCAAGGAGGCGATCGCGTGGATGCCGGACGTCGTCGCCGCGACGCCCGACATCATCAACGTCGAGGTGGCGGGCGGGGGTTGGTCGCCGATGGCGGAGATCACCCCACGGGTGTGACGGTGGCGGGTGCGGGCCGGAGGGGGAGCTCCGGCCCGCACCCACCACGACCTCAGGGGTACGACACCACCGTGGACGGGACCGTCGACGTGCCCGAAGTCGCCGCGCCCGTCTCGTTGATGACGTGTTCGTACTGGCCCTGCCCGCCGAGCGAGACGACGAGCAGGTCGTGGAACTTCACGCCCGACCGGTTGGGCGCGGAGAAGCCGTTGTGCTGCACGATCGTCGGGTCGACGTTGTAGTAGCAGTAACTGCCGAGCCCCCAACCCTCGTGCACGGTCACATTGGCACCGACCTTGTACGCCGCGTACCCCTTGATCGAGCCGTTCTGGATCGCCGCCTGGTTCGGGGCGTCGTACGCCTTCTCGTTCTGGAAGAAGATCGTGCGGCCCCGCTCGCCGTTCCACTGCACGTCGTACTTGTTGAAGTGCTCGACGAACAGGCCGGTGGTCAGCACGTCGGCGCCGTTGACGACGAGCCCGTAGTCGGCCCGGTTGGTGTCCCAGCCGATGCCCGTGCCGTGGTCGGCGCGCCAGAGCCAGGTGTGGTCGATGATGGTGTGCCGGTTGTTGACGACCACGCTGGTGGTGGCCTTGCCGGCGCCCGCGCCGCCGATGCGGACGAACACGTCCTGCACGGTGGTCGGGTTGGCGGAGTGGTCCGTCGTCGTGCCCGCGGGGCCGACTTCCAGCAGGGTCGACGAGTTGACCGTGCCCGCGTCGATCAGGAAGCCCGCGAGTCGTACGCCGTCGACGTCGGCCGTCTTGAGGGCCGTGACTCCGTTGTCGGGCACCAGAGTCGCGTAACCCAGGCCCAGGACAACGGTGTTGGCCCGATTCACCTGGATCGGCTGGTTCAGGTGGTAGATCCCCGGCGTCAGCAGGAGGTGAAGTCCCTGCGTGAGTGCCTGGTTGAGGGTCGCCGCCGTGACGCCCGGCTTCGCGACGTAGAACTGCGACAGGGACAGCGAGGTGCCGCGCGGTGTGCCGTTGCCCCAGGTCACCCCGCTCGCGTTGGTGCGCTTCTCGGGGAGGAAGACGCGGTACTCGGTGCCGTTGAGGTAGAGGAAGGGCTTCTCGCGGGAGACCGGGGTCGTGGCGAGCGTGGTGTACACCGGGTTCGGGAAGCCCTGCGCCGGTGCGCCCTGCACGCCTGAAAAGACCATGTTCCAGACGCCGTTGAGCCAGCCGCCGATCACGCTGTCCCGCGTGTACCACTGCTGCTGCGAGTACGGCTGGACCTGGCCGTCGATCCGGCTGTCGGCGATGTAGCCGCCGGAGGCCCAACCGTAGCCGTTGGGCGCGAGGTTGAGGCTGCCGCGCACATGCATCCGACGGAAGGGGGCCGCCTGAGCCACGGCCCACCTGTTGGTCCCGCTGACGGGCACGAGCGCGAGGTTCTCCGCCGAACGCCAGAAGTTCTGCGTCGCGTTGCCGTTGAACCAGCCCGCGTCGACCGTGATGTCCCCGTTGATCGTGGTGTCGTCGGGGGAGAGGCCGAGGCCCGAGATCGAGGTGTAGAAGCCGAGTTGGGCGTTGAGCCCGCTGTACGTGCCCGGCTTGAACAGCAGCTGGTAGCGCCCGGTGCCGAACTGCGCCGTCTCCTGCTGGGCGAAGATCTGGTCCAGCCTGGCCTGGATGCCGGCGGTCGACGGGTCGAAGACGATCACGTTGGGGCCGAGATCGCCACCACCCGGCAGTGCAAGCGGCTTGGCGGCGGCGGGAGTCGCGGGGGCTGCGGAGGCGGTCGCGGGCAGCGCGGCCAGGGCGGACGCCGCGGCGGCGGCACCGAGTACGGCTCTGCGGGGAACTGGGGACATAAGGCGGCTCTCCTTGTTCATGAAATGAACGCCGGTGGGGTTGGGAGCGCTCTCTCGCGGGGGAATGCTTCAGGTCCGTGAACGCGGCCGTCAAGAGGTACGACCGAGTTCGACGAGTGGCGTCCAAACTCTTGACGCCTCTGCCGTCCGAGGTTTAACTCACGTCCTAAATTAAGTCGTGAGTGCATTCCCTGAAGGGACACCCGGAGTATGCGCAGCATCCGAGCCGCGGCCGTAGGCGCCGTCACCATGTCCATCGCCCTGGCGGCCACGGCCTGCGGAGGCGGTTCGTCCACGGGTGGGGGATCCAACGACTCGCCCAAGACGCTCACCTACTGGGCCTCCAACCAGGGCGCCAGCATCGCGATCGACAAGAAGGTCCTCCAGCCCGAACTCGACAAGTTCAAGAAGCAGACCGGCATCACGGTGAAGCTGGAGGTCGTGCCCTGGTCCGACCTGCTCAACCGCATCCTCACGGCGACGACTTCCGGCCAGGGCCCCGACGTCCTGAACATCGGCAACACCTGGAGCGCCTCCCTCCAGGCCACCGGCGCCTTCCTGCCGTGGAACGCGGCCAACTTCGCGAAGATCGGCGGCAAGGACCGCTTCGTCGACTCCGCGCTCGGCTCCACCGGCGCCACCGGCAAGGACCCGGCCGCCGTCCCGCTGTACTCGATGGCGTACGCGCTCTACTACAACAAGCAGATCTTCGCCGACGCGGGGATATCCCAACCGCCCACAACCTGGGCCGAGTTGGTCGCCGACGGCAAGAAGATCGAGGCGAAGGGCAAGCAGGCGCTCGGCGCCGAGGGCGCCAACGTCTCCGAGAACATCCACCACACCTTCGTCTTCGCCAAGCAGCACGGCGCCGACTTCTTCACCGCCGACGGCAAGGCCGACTTCACCAACGACGGTGTCGTGGCCGCCGTCAAGCAGTACGTCGACCTGATGGCCAAGGACAAGGTCGTCCCGGTCGGCAACGCCGAGTACGCGCAGAACCAGTCCGTCAGCGACTTCGCCAAGGGCAAGACCGCGATGCTGATGTGGCAGTCCGCGTCCGCCAACCTCAAGTCCCAAGGCATGAGCGACAGTTCGTACGGCATCGCCCCGATCCCCGTGCAGTCCGGCACCCCCGGCACGGGCGCCCAGGTGAACTCGATGGTGGCCGGCATCAACCTGGCCGTCTTCAAGAACACCGACAACCTCGACGGCTGCACCAAGTTCGTGAAGTTCATGACGAGCGACGCCGAACAGAAGATCCTCAACACCGCCTACAGCTCCATCCCGCCGGTGAAGGCGGCGCAGGAGGACACGGCGTTCAACACCCCGGCGAACTCGGTCCTGAAGAACACCCTCGCGACCAGCGCCGCCGCGCTGCCGCAGGTCGCGGACGAGTCGCAGTTCGAGACGGCGGTCGGCACGGCGGTCAAGGACCTGTTCGCCGACGCCGCCGCCGGACGCGCGGTCACCACCGCGTCCGTCAAGGCGGAGCTCGAAAAGGCCCAGCAGCAGATGCCGGCGAAGTGAGTGCGACTGTGACGAGCACTGTCACCCCGGAGGCCGCCGTGCGGAAGAACCCTTCCGACCCGGCGGCCCCCGGCCCGCGCCGGCGGCGCGGCGAACGGATCCGCCGTATCGGACTGCCCTACCTGCTGCTCCTGCCCGCGCTGTTCCTCGAACTCCTGGTCCACCTGGTGCCGATGGTCATCGGCATCGTCATGAGCTTCAAGGAACTGACCCAGTTCTACATCCGCGACTGGGGCACCGCGCCCTGGTCCGGCTTCGACAACTACAAGGTCTCGGTGGACTTCAGCGCCCCCGTCGGCAAGGCGCTCCTCCACTCCTTCTTCGTCACCGTCGGCTTCACCCTGCTCTCGGTCGCCTTCTGCTGGCTCCTCGGCACGGTCACCGCGATCTACCTGCAGGACAACTTCCGCGGCCGGGGCTTTCTGAGAGCGCTCTTCCTCATCCCGTACGCGCTCCCGGTCTACGCGGCCGTGATCACCTGGGTGTTCATGTTCCAGCACGACAACGGCCTGGTGAACCACGTCCTGCACGACCAACTGCACATCACCAGCAAGCCGTCGTTCTGGCTGATCGGCGACAACAGCTTCTACGCCCTGCTGATCGTGCACGTGTGGAAGGGCTGGCCGTTCGCCTTCCTCATCGTGATGGCGGGCCTCCAGAACATCCCCAAGGAGCTGTACGAGGCGGCCTCGATCGACGGCGCCGGCCTCCTGCAACAGATCCGCCGCATCACCCTGCCGTCGCTGCGCCCGGTCAACCAGGTGCTGGTCCTCGTCCTGTTCCTGTGGACGTTCAACGACTTCAACACGCCGTACGTCCTGTTCGGCAGGGCGGCGCCCGAGGCCGCGGACCTCATCTCTGTGCACATCTACCAAGCCTCGTTCGTCACCTGGAACTTCGGCACCGGCTCCGCGATGTCGGTCCTGCTGCTGCTGTTCCTGCTCGTCGTCACCGGCGTGTATCTCGTGTTCACCTCACGCGGACGGAAAACGGCCGATGTCTAGCCCCACCTCGCCCATGGCCCCGCCCCGCTCCTTCATCTGGTCGCGGCGGATCTTCCTCACCCTGCTCACCGGTTTCGTCCTGGTGCCGGTGTACGTCATGCTCTCCAGCTCCCTGAAACCGCTCTCGGACGTCACGGGCAAGTTCCGCTGGCTGCCCAGCGGTCTCACGATCCGCCCGTACATCGACATCTGGTCGACGGTCCCGCTCGCGAAGTACTTCATGAACTCGCTGATCGTGTCCGTCGCCGCGACGGTCTGCTCGGTGGTGATCGCGGTCTTCGCCGCGTACGCGGTGAGCCGCTACGAGTTCCGCGGCAAGCGCGTCTTCACGGTGACCGTCCTGTCGACGCAGATGTTCCCGGGCATCCTCTTCCTCCTCCCGCTGTTCCTCCTCTACGTCAACATCGGCAACGCGACGGGCATCGCCCTGTTCGGCTCGCGCGGCGGGCTGATCCTGACGTATCTGACCTTCTCGCTGCCGTTCTCCATCTGGATGCTGATCGGCTACTTCGACTCCGTGCCACGGGACTTGGACGAGGCCGCGCTGGTCGACGGCTGCGGACCGCTCGGGGCGCTGCTGCGCGTCGTCGTGCCCGCCGCGATCCCCGGCATCGTCGCGGTCGCCGTCTACGCCTTCATGACCGCGTGGGGCGAGGTCCTCTTCGCCTCTGTGATGACCAACGACGCCACCCGCACGCTGGCCGTCGGACTCCAGGGCTACTCCACGCTCAACGACGTGTACTGGAACCAGATCATGGCCGCCTCGCTGGTCGTCAGCGTGCCCGTGGTCGCCGGCTTCCTGCTGCTCCAGCGCTATCTCGTCGCCGGGCTGACGGCGGGCGCCGTCAAGTGACCCACCCGACCAACTCCGCTGACCGTAAAGGGACTTCAGTGACCATCGACTTCGCCGCACTCCCGCACGACTTCCTGTGGGGCACGGCCACCGCGGCGTACCAGATCGAGGGAGCCGTCGCCGAGGACGGACGCGCGCCGTCGATCTGGGACACCTTCTCGCACACCCCCGGCAAGATCGACAACGACGACAACGGCGACGTCGCCTGCGACCACTACCACCGCTGGCGCGAGGACATCGGCCTGATGCGCCAACTCGGCGCCAACGCCTACCGGTTGTCGATCGCCTGGCCCCGGGTGATCCCGGGTGGCGACGGCCCGGTCAACCCCAAGGGCCTCGCGTTCTACGACGAGTTGGTGGACGGACTGCTGGCGGCGGGCATCACCCCCTCCGTCACCCTCTACCACTGGGACCTGCCCCAGGCGCTCCAGGACCGCGGCGGCTGGCCCGAGCGCGCGACCGCCGAGCACTTCGCCGCGTACGCCTCGGTCGTGGCCGAACGCCTCGGCGACCGCGTCACCCACTGGACGACCCTCAACGAGCCGTCCTGCTCGGCCTGGATCGGCCACCTCGAAGGCAAGATGGCCCCGGGTTGGACCGATCTAACGGCGGCCGTCCGCGCCTCCTATCACCTGCTGCTCGGTCACGGCCTCGCCGCGCGGGCGATCCGCGCCGCCGCCCCGAACGCCCAGGTCGGCATCGTCAACAACCTCTCCACGGTGTACCCGGCGAGCGACCGCGACGAGGACGTCCGGGCCGCCCGCCGACAGGACGGCCACGTCAACCGCTGGTGGCTCGACCCGGTGCACGGCCGCGGCTTCCCGGCCGACATGGTCGAGACCTACGGCGTCGAACTCCCCGAGCAGCCGGGCGACTTGGAGACCATCGCCGCCCCGCTCGACTGGCTGGGCCTGAACTACTACTTCCCGGCGACCGTCGCCGACGACCCCACCGGCCCCGCCCCCTACACCCGCGCCGTGCGCCGCCTCGGCGTCCCGCGCACCGGCATGGACTGGGAGATCGACGCCTCCGGCATCGAGACCCTGCTGCTCCGCCTCACCGAGGAGTACGACCCGCGCCGGATCTACGTCACCGAGAACGGCTCCGCGTTCCCCGACGTCGTACGCCCCGACGGGACCGTCGACGACCCCGAACGCCAGGACTACCTGGTCCAGCACCTCGCGGCCTGCGCCTCGGCGGCCCGCAAGGGCGCCCCGCTGGCCGGCTACTTCGCCTGGTCGCTGCTCGACAACTTCGAGTGGGCGTACGGCTACGAGAAGCGGTTCGGACTGGTCCACGTGGACTACGAGACCCAGGTCCGCACGATCAAGGGCACCGGCCGCCGGTACGCGGACATCATCCGCGACCACCGCAGCCGGGCGCGGCGCGCGGCCTGACCGGGACCGCCCCGGTGGGCGCGGGCGGGGGAGCCCGCACCCACCGGGGCCCCATCAGTCCCATCAGCTCCACCGGCCCCATGAATGTCATGCGCACGCCAACAAGATCGGCACCTTCATCGCCCCTTTCGCCACCTCCTTCAAGGAGACCCGCATGCCCTCCCGCACGCTGCTCACCGCGCTCGCCACCCTCACCACGGCGGCCCTGCTGTCCACGGGCACCGCCCTAGCCGCCCCCACTCCGCAGGCCGCCGTCGCCGCGACCTGGGACACCGACCGCGCGGCAGCCGCCTACGCCGCGAACCCGGCCGCCGTCACCGCCTCCGGCAGCGAGAACGGCGGCACCACCCCCGGCCTCGCCTTCGACGGCGACGGCGCCACCCGCTGGTCCAGCGACTTCGCCGACGACGCCTGGATCCGCCTCGACCTCGGCACCACCCTCCGCGTCGACCGCGTCACCCTCGACTGGGAGGCCGCCTACGGCAAGAGATACGTCCTGGAGATCTCGCGGAACGGCACCGACTGGACCCCCTTCCGTACGGAGACCGCTGGCACCGGTCGGCAGCTTCGTCACCACGAGCACCTACCCCCGGGAGATGACAGTCCGCCATTGAGATTCATCCGCAGTGCATCGGCCTTCAAGCCGGAGGCGAAGCGGATCAGGTGATTGCGGTGCGGAGCAGCGCGGAAGTGTCCCGACGGAGCCGGGAAACGCTCCATCCGGGCCGCCGAATCGTTACGGCAGATCCGGGTTCGTCCGATCGGGTTCGGAGTGTCGGTGGTGGGCGTTAGCGTCCGGATCATGCAGCTTCGGTATGCCTTCCGTCTCGACCCGGGTCCGGGCCAGCGTGCTGCGCTTGCCCGGGCGTTCGGGTGTGCGCGGGTGGTGTACAACGACGCGGTCGCGGCCCGGGAGCGGGCCCGGCGGGAGGGCGCCCCGTATCCAAGCGCGGCCGTTCTCTCGAAGGCGCTGATCACGGGGGCTAAGTCCACGCGGCGGCGGGCCTGGCTGTCCGAGGTGTCGGCGGTTGTGTTGCAGCAGGCGCTGCGGGATGTCGAACGCGCCTACACCAACTTCTTCGCCTCCCTCAAGGGTGCCCGGCAAGGGGCACGGGTGGGGGCGCCACGTTTCAAGTCGAAGCGGGATGCCCGGCAGGCGATCCGGTTCACTGCCAATGCCCGCTGGAAGATCACCGAGGCGGGGCGGCTGCTCCTGCCGAAGGTCGGCGAGGTGAGGGTGCGCTGGTCACGCAGCCTGCCCTCGATGCCGTCCAGTGTGACGGTGATCCAGGACGCGGCGGGCAGGTACTTCGCCTCCTTCGTGATCGAAACCGACCCGGACGCAGACCTGGCACGGATGCTCGATCCGGATGATCTGCCCAGTGTCGGCATCGACCTCGGACTCACGCATTTCGCGGTCCTGTCCGACGGGACGAAGATCGACAGGCCTCGGTTTCTGCGCCGGGCCGAGAAGAAGCTGAAGAAGGCCCAGAAAGAGCTGTCCCGCAAGCAGAAGGGCAGTAGGAACCGGGAGAAGGCCCGCCTTAAAGTTGCCCGCGCCCACGCACAGGTGGCCGATGCCCGCCGCGAGTTCCACCACCAGCTCTCCACCAAGCTGATCCGCGAGAACCAAGGGATCGGCGTGGAAGACCTGGCAGTCAAGGGACTCGCGCGCACCCGGCTCGGCAAGGCGGTCCACGACGCCGGATGGGCCTCCTTCCTGGCAATGCTGGAGTACAAGGCACAGCGCTACGGGCGCACCTTCGTGAAGATCGGCCGGTTCGAACCGACCAGCCAGGTGTGCTCAAGCTGTGGTGTCAAAGACGGTCCCAAACCCCTGCACGTACGCACCTGGACGTGCGGCGCGTGTGGCACCGTCCACGACCGCGACCACAACGCCGCGAAGAACGTCAAACAGGCCGCCGGACTGGCGGTGACAGCCTGTCGAGCGCAGGTAAGACCAGAACCTTCGGTTCCGGCACAGCGCCAAGAAGCAGGAAGCCACGGAATCCGGTCCGGAGCCCGTGCCGCGTAGGCGGCAGAGCATCGGACAGGAAGGCCAGAATCTCCCTGCTTCAGCAGGGAGAGCAAGTCAATCGCTCTACTCCTTCAAAAGGGGGGTTCGCCGGGCGGCAATCCGGTTGCCGCACGCCGTGCCCCCTGCGACGCTCACGCCCATGCCGACCTTCACCGCACCCGACGGAACCCGCCTCGCCCATCACATGGCGGGCGACGGCCCGCCCCTGATCTGCCTCCCCGGCGGACCGATGCGCGACTCGGCCTACCTCGGCACCCTCGGCGGCCTGACCGCCCGTCGCCGCTTGATCCGGCTGGATCTACGCGGCACGGGCGCCTCGGAGGTACCCCAGGACCCGGCGTCGTACCGCTGCGACCGGCTCGTGGACGACGTCGAGGCCCTGCGTGAGCACCTGGGCCTGGACCGGATCGACCTGCTCGCGCACTCGGCCGGCGCGAACCTGGCCGCGCTGTACACGGCCCGCCATCCGGACCGCGTGGCCCGGCTGACCCTGGTCACGCCCAGCGTCTACGCGGTCGGCATCGGGATCTCGGCCGAGGACCGCCTGGCGGTGGCACGACTGCGCGGGTCCGAACCGTGGTTCGGACCCGCGTTCACCGCCCTGGAGGAGATCACCGCCGGCCGGGCGACCCCCGACTCCTGGGAGGCCATCTCGCCCTTCGCCCACGCCCGTTGGGACGAGCGGGCCCGCGCCTTCGACGAGGCCGACGCGAAGGAGAGGAACGCGGAGGCCGCGGCCGTCTACGCCGCCGAAGGAGCCTTCGACCCGCCCGCGACCCGTGCCGCCCTCGCCGACTTCACGTCCCCGGTGCTCGTCCTCGCCGGAGAGTTCGACATCTCCGGGCCGCCGCGCGTGCTGGCCCGGTACGCGGAGCTGTTCCCGAACGCGGAGTTCGCCGTCCAGCCGGGCGCGGGGCACATGCCGTGGCTGGACGACGCCGAGCGGTTCGTCGCGCTGGTGGAGTCCGTCAGCAGTCCCTGAACTCCGGTGACTGGTTCAGCACTTGGGAGCGCGTCGAGGTGAACCGCGCGTAGGTCTCCCCGTCGCGGTCCGTCGGCCGGAACGCCGCCACACGGTGGCAGTTCTGGAAGGCCAGGGCCACCCCGAAGTGGCGCTCCAGGCTGCCCCGGATCGCGTCGCTGGCCAGCGCCCGCAGCAGCTGGCCGCGTTCCCGCTCGGACGGGGGCGGGGTCTGGTTGTCGGTGAAGTCCGCCGTGCCGTCGCGGAGTTCGGCGGCGAGACCGGCGATGAGGTCGTAGGCGTACGGCAGGGACGTGCGGACCGTGTCCACGAAGTCCGCCTCGCGGATGTCACCGTGCTCGGCCTCGGCGAGGAGCTTCGGGGAGACGTCGAGAGACATGAAAAGGGTTGTCCTGTCCGGTAGTTGGTGAGCAGTCGGTCGGTGGTGGTCAGGGCCGCGGTGTCGGGCCCGGTACGTACTCCGGGTCCACCTGGGCCGCGAGGTCCAGGCCCGTCGCCCTGTCCGCCCAGGCGTGGGCGTTGCGGAGGTGGAACTCGACGGCGTGCCGGTGCAGGGTCGGCCAGTCCCTGGGGCGGGCGTCGACGGCCTCGCGGAGGACGGTCAGGGCGTGGCGGTTGTGCTGCTCCAACTCGCCCTGTGCGCGGCCCTGTTCGGCCGCCCGTACCCAGGGGGAGTGGACGAGGTGGGTGAGGAGGTCGTCCCCCACCTCCTCCTTGAGGAAGAGCAGGTCGTCCTCGCCGGTGATCTTGTTGCCGATCACGGCGAGCCGGATGCCGAACTCCCGTGCGTGGTCGCGGTACTGGCGGTAGACGGAGACGCCCTTGCGGGTGGGTTCGGCCACCAGGAACGTCAGGTCGAAGCGGGTGAACAGACCGGAGGCGAAGGCGTCGGCGCCGGCCGTCATGTCGACCACGACGTACTCGCCGGGGGAGTCGACGAGATGGTTCAAGTACAGCTCCACCGCGCCGAGTTTGGAGTGGTAGCAGGCCACCCCGAGGTCGCTCTCCTCGAACTCGCCCGTCGCCATCAGCGGTACGTCACCCGCCCGGACCACATGGCGGGCGTGCACCTCGTCGTCGCCGAGCAGCCGCAGCAGACGTGAACCGCGGCCCGGCGGGGTGGTCTTGATCATGGCCTCGGGGGAGGCGATGCGCGGGTTGCTGCCGCGCAGGAAGTCCTTGAGCTCGGTCAGCCGGGCGGCCAGCGGCGGTGCGGTGACCGGTTCGGTGCCGGGGGACAGGGCCTCGGCCAGGTGCTGGTTGATGTCGCCGTCGATGGCGAGCACCGGGGCGCCGGAGCGGGCCAGATGACGGGCGAAGAGCGCCGACAGCGTGGTCTTTCCGCTGCCGCCCTTGCCGACGAACGCGACGCGCACTACCGGTCCGCCGCTTTCGCAGTTTTGAAAATGAATGTCATGTGGCTAGGTTTTAGGGGGTGGCCGCAGGGCTGTCAAGTCGAGAGTGATCACGGGAGTGATCAAGGATGGGAGTCTTAATGCATATGATGTGCAAGTGCTTGACTACTGCATCAGGGCGGCGGGCCCGGACGACCTCGACGGTGCGCGTGCCGTGATGCTCGACACCGTCTACCGCGACTTCCGCACCGGCTATGTGCCGCGCTGGCACGGCGACATCATCGACCCGGCCGCCGCCTACCTCGCCCCGGCCCGCCACACCCTCCTCGTGGCGCTCGACCCCGCAGGCGGCGAGGTCGTGGCGACCGCCGCCCTCGACTCCCGCGGCCCGGCCCACCCGCCGAACCCGCGCACGCTCGCCGAGCGCTACCCCTCCGGCGGGACCGCGCAAGTACGCCGCGTCTACGTCCGCCCCGCGCACCGCCGGCGCGGCCTCGCCCGGCAGCTCGTCGCCGAACTCCTCGGGTTCGCCGCGGCCGACGGCGGCTACCGCGCCGTATATCTGCACACCGATCCCACCGTGCCCGGTGCCGAGGCCTTCTGGCGGTCGCTCGGCAAGGTCGTGCACGACGAGCGCGACGACCCGCACGGCGGTCAGGTCGTGCACTTCGAACTGGCGATGGAGCGATGACCGCGATGCGACTGCGACGAACCCGACCTGCCCGACTGCTCCTCGCGATCACCCTCGCCCCGCTCCTCACCGGCTGCTTCGCCTCCGCCGGCGAGGAGGCCGAGGACACGACCGGGACGTCCGGTTCCCGGCTGCGGGTCGCCCTCGCGTTCCCGCCCGCCGAGAACCTCTCCCCGTACGGCGCCGACGCCACGATCCTCAGCCGCCTCGGTGTGACCGAGGGGCTGACCTCGCTGGACGCCAACGGCTCCGCCGCGCCCGCGCTCGCGCGGTCCTGGCAGCGGGAGAGCGACCGCAGTTGGCTGTTCATCCTGCGCGAGGCCACGTTCCAGGACGGCACCGAGGTCACTCCGGCCCGGGTGGCCGCCGCCCTCACCCACGCCACCGAGGCGGAGCCCGCCCCCGCCGCGCTCTCCGGAGTCACCCTCACCGCCGAGTCCGCGGGCGGCGACCGCCTTCGCGTCCGTACCAACTCCCCTGACCCCGTACTGCCGTTGAGGCTGGCCGGTCCCGCACTCGCCGTCCTCTCTCCGAAGGCGTACGAGGACAAGGGCCGCGTCGACCCGGTCGGCACCGCCACCGGTCCCTTCGAGCTGACGAAGGTCACCGGTTCCACGGCCGCGACCCTCGACCGCTACGACGACTACTGGGGCGGCCTCGCCCAGGCCGCCGGAATCGACGCACGGTTCATCGCGGACGGCACCGCCCGCACCAACGCGCTGCGCACCGGGCAGGTCGACATGGCGGAGGCGATACCCGTCGCCCAGGCCGCCACCCTCGACGCGGCCACCCGCCGCGAGAGCGCCACCACCCGCACCACGAGCCTCCAACTCAACACCAGGACAGGCCCGTTCAAGGACCCGAAGCTCCGGGCGGCGGCCCGCGCGGCCGTCGACACGAGCGCGCTGTCCAAGGGTGTCTACGAGGGTCACGCCGACGCGGGCGCGGGCATCTACGGCCCCGCCGTCACCTGGGCCGCAGGCAAGCGCGAGCAACCGGTCGGACGGGCGAAGGCCGCCGCGCCCGCCGGGACGGCGATCACCCTCGCGACGTACGACAACCGGCCCGAACTCCCCGAAGCCGCGCAGGTGTTGAAGCAGCAGCTCGAAAAGGCCGGATTCAAGGTGACGTTGGAGGTGCGGGAGTACTCGCGGATCGAGAGCGACGCGCTGGCCGGGAGGTTCGACGCGTTCGTCGTGGCCCGCAACACCCTGGTCGACACCGGCGATCCGGTGGCCGTGCTCGCCGGCGACTACACCTGCGACGGCGGCTACAACCTCGCCCTGCTCTGCGACAAGGCCGTCGACCGTGCCGTCGCGAAGGCCGAGGGCACGGCCGACACCTCCGCACGGCAGAGCGCCGCGATGGCGGCCGAGGCGGAGATCCTCGGCACCGACGCCGTCGTGCCGCTCGTCCACCAACGCGTCGTCACCGGCGTCGGCAGCTCCGTCCAGGGCGTCCTCCTCGACCCGTACGAGCGCACCCTCGTCGGCACCGGAACCCGGCGCTGAACCATGCCGCACCGCACCACCGCGCTCCTGTGGCGCGCCCTCCTCGCGGCCGCCCTCGTGGGCGCGGTGGGCCTGCTGCCCTGGCTCTCCCGCACCGACCCGGCCCGCACCGTCCTCAAGGCCCGTTCGGCGGAACGCGACCCCGACCCCGAGGTCCTCGCCGCCCTCCGCGCCCAACTCGGCCTGGACAAGGGCCCGTTCCACCTGCTCGGCCAATGGCTCACCGGCCTGCCGCACGGCGACGCGGGCCGCTCCTGGATCTCCGGCGCCGAGGTCACCCCCGCCGTGCTCCAAGCCCTGGGCGCGTCCCTGCTGTTGATGAGCGCGGCACTCGTGGTGGCCCTCGTCACCGCCGGGTTGGTGTGCGCGGGTACGTTGCGCCGGGGCGGGCGTGGGTCGGGCCGGTCGGGTGGGGGCGGACCCGGACTCGCAGGCGCGCTGCGGGAGTTGCTCGCGCGGCGTCCCGGCGCCGGGGGGCCCGACGGCAGCGGCGCCACCGTGCCACCGAAATTCCGCGCGCGGTGGCGGACCGGTCGCCCCGCAGGGCCAACCGGGTCCGCCATGCTCGCCGCACTCCCCGAGTTTCTCGTCGCGTCCGTGCTGGCCACGGTCGTCGGTGTGCAGCTCGGGTGGTTGCCCGCGCTCGGGTGGTACGGGCCGCGGTGGGTCGTGTTGCCGGCGGTCGCGCTCGGCGTGCCCGCCGGTGCCGTGCTGGGGCGGCTGCTCGACGATCTGTTGCCGGGGGCGTTCGCCGAACCGTGGGTGCGGGCCGGGGTCGCGCGCGGGCTGTCCGGGAGGCGGATCGCACGGCATGCCGTGCGGCGGTGTCTGCCCGGGCTGCTGCCCAACATGGGCTTGTTCGTCGTCGGGTTGACCGGTGGGGCCGTCGCCGTCGAGCAGATCTTCGACATCCCGGGGCTCGGGCGCACCACCCTTCAGGCCGCCCTGGCCCAGGATCTGCCCGTCCTCCAGGCCGGCACCCTCGCCCTCCTCCTGCTCGCCGCCGGTGCCGCCGGGCTTGCCCGCCTCGCCGCGCGTCTGCTCGTCGGACCCGCGCTGCGCGCCGACGCGCTCCCCTCCCTCCACGGGCCCGCCGACCCAACTCCCCGACGCACCACGCCCCTTGTCCTCGGCACCCTCCTCCTCGGTGTCGTCGCGCTCGGCCTGCCCCGCGACCCCCTCGCCCTCGACACCGGGCTGCGCCTCCAACACCCCACCTGGGCGCACCCGTTCGGCACCGACGCGCTCGGCCGGGACCTCCTGGCGCGGGTCGCCCACGGTGCCGTCGACACCCTGCTGCTCGCCCTCGCGATCAGTGCCGTCGCACTCGGGGCCGGCCTGCTGCTCGGGCTGGCACCCCGGCTGTCCGGTCCGCTCGTCGACACGGTGAACGCCGTACCGCCGGTGCTGGCAGCGCTGTTGGTGACCGCCGTGGCCGGGAGCGGGAGCGGCACCCCCGCCCTCGCCGTGGCCGTCCTCGCGTGGACACCCCTTGCCGCGCACACCTCCGCACTGCTGCGCCAGGAGCGCGCCACCCTGCACGTCACCGCCACCCGGGGCCTGGGCGCGGACCGTCGGTACCTCCTGCGCCGCGCGCTGCTGCCCGCCGTCCTGCCACCCGTCACCCGGCACGCCCTGCTCCGTCTGCCCGGTGTCGCCCTGGCCCTCGCCTCGCTGGGCTTCCTCGGCCTCGGCGCCCAACCCCCGTCCCCGGAATGGGGATTGCTCCTCGCCGAGAACCAGCCCTATGCCGAACGCGCCCCCTGGGCCGTGCTCGCCCCCGCCGCCGTCCTCGCCCTCCTCGGCGCGCTCGCGGTGACGGCGGCGGGCAGCGTACGAGCCGTAGGACCAAGGCAGTCGGCGGCCCGATGAGCACGGCCACCCTCGTCCGGACCCCGCTCTCGCCCCTGCTCCGACTGCTGATCCTCACCCAACTCGCTCTCAACATCGGCTTCTTCGCCGTGCTGCCGTTCCTCGCCGAACATCTCGCGGACGTGATCGGCATGGCGGGCTGGCTGGTCGGGCTCGTGCTGGGGCTGCGGACCTTCAGCCAGCAGGGGCTGTTCGTGGTCGGCGGAGCCCTCGCCGACCGGCACGGGGTACGGCCCGTCGTGCTCGCGGGGTGCGTGCTGCGGATCGCCGGGTTCGGCTGGCTCGGGTACGCCGAGCAGACCTGGTCCGTCGTCGGGGCCGTCCTGCTCATCGGGTTCGCCGCCGCGCTGTTCTCGCCGGCCGTGGAGTCGGAGGTGGCGCGACAGGCCGTCGAGTGGGAGGAGACGGGCGGGGGATCCCGGACGCGGGTGCTCGCGCTGTTCACCGTCGCCGGTCAAGTCGGCGCCTTCGTCGGGCCGTTGCTCGGCGCGCTGCTGCTCGCGGTGGACTTCCGGGTGACGTGTCTCGCCGGCGCCGGGGTCTTCGTGCTCGTCCTCGCCGGGCACGCGTGGCTGCTGCCGCAGCACATCCCCGGGCGGACCCGGGTGAGAGCGAAGGGCGGCATGCGGGCTCTCCTGCTCAACCGCCGCTTCCTGGCGCTGTGTTGTGCCTACGGCGCTTATCTCCTCGCCTACAACCAGCTCTATCTGGCCCTCCCCGAGGAGGTCGAGCGCGCGGCGGGCTCGCAGGCGCCGCTGGCCTGGCTGTTCGCGCTGTCCTCGCTGCTCGTGGTGACCGCGCAGTTGCCCGTCACCCGGTGGGCGGGAGAACGGCTCGACCCGCGCCGGTCGATGGCGGCCGGGCTGCTGCTGATCGCCGTAGGATTCGCGGCCGTGGCGGTGGCGCGTCCCGCCCAACTGACCGGTACCACCAGGCTGTTGCCCGCCACCGCCCTCGTCGTCCTGCTCACCCTCGGCCAGATGCTCATCGCGCCCGTCGCCCGCGCCTGGGTCCCGGACCTCGCCGAACCCGGCCGCCTCGGCCTCTACACCGGAGCCCTCTCCTCCGTCTCCGGCCTGATCGTCCTCCTCGGCAGCGCCGCCACCGGCACCCTCCTCGACACGGGCCTGCCCGCGGCCGTCCCCTGGCTGGCCCTGGCCGCCGTACCGCTCGCGGCGATCGGTTTGCTGCCGCGGCGTACCTGAACTCCGGCGGGCCACCGTCTCCGCCCCCATCTCCGTGCGACCGCGCACGCGGCTCCCGGCCGGAGCCGGACGCCTCGCGGGCCGTGGCCGGAACCCGCCGTGGTGCCGGTCCCGGCCATCGGGCCGCCGTCGCACGGGAGTTGAGCCGCAACGGCCGTCGCCGCGCAGCCGCGCCACCGCACCGGACCGGTCGCCGTATCCCTGTAAATCGACGCATGCCCGCAAGAGTCACCCCACGCGGACTGAACGCCCCACGCGCCACCCCCGTACCAAGCCATGAACCAGATATGAGCTGCCCCCTAAACCGCCATCGGCGGCTGCGGCGGCAGCGGCGCGTGGGAGGATCCGTCACCATGAGCGCATCCCCGGCGGTACGGAGCCTGCGCGCCGCGGTGTTCGCCGCGGTGTGTGTGCTGCTGGCTGCCGCCGGGCACGGGCTCGCCACCGGCGCGACGCCCCCGCTGTGGGCGGACGGCGCCGGGTTCCTCGTCGTGTTCGCCATGGGGTGGCTGCTCGGCGGGCGGGAGCGGTCCCTGCCCGGCATCGGCGCCGCCATGCTCGCCACTCAGGCGGGGCTCCACCTCGGTTTCGACGTCGCGCGGCCTCGTGCAGGGATGGCGATGGCCGGGATGGCGCACATGTCGGGGCACGGCATGGCGCCCATGCGGCCGACGCAGGCGATGACCCCGCACGCCGTGGCCGCCCATGTCGTCGCCGCGCTCGTCGCGGCCTGGTGGCTGCGGCGTGGTGAGGCCGCGCTGTGGTCGCTGCTGCGCTGGGCCGTCGCCTTCGTGCCGGGGCTCGTGGCCTGGTGGCGGGACGCCCCCGCCCCGCTGCCCGCCCGCACCGCCGGTCACCCCGGACGCA
>NZ_JAENRY010000287.1 GCF_016612545.1 Streptomyces sp. MBT65
CGCGAACCCTGGCCGTTCGGCCGAGGCGGGCGCGGGTCCGGGCTGGCGAGAGTGGGACCACTTCCTCCTCTCCGACCCTTCAGGAGTACGTGATGCAGTCCACCAGGTTCGTCATCGGGGTGATCGGCGGCGCGGCGGCCGCGGTCGCCCTCGGGGCGCTCGGCACCCATCTGCTCTCCGGCACGCAGTCCACCACCGAACTCGACGCGCACAGCACGGTGACGGTGGACGGCCACAAGGCGCTGTCGGCGGACATCGTCGCGGGCCGCGCGCAGAGCAGGTACCACCCGCTGCCCTGGGTCGGCGACAAGGTCTCCGGTGTCACCTGCCCCACGGGGCTGAAGGCCGTCGCCGGCGCGACCGTCACCTGCACGGGACGCAAGAGCGACGGTACGACCGTCGACATCCCGGTCCGCGTGGTCAAGGCCTCGGCCGACTCCGTGACGTGGAAGTTCGACCGCTCATGAGCAGCGTCCTGGCCGGTGTCGGCCTCACCAAGACGTATGGCTCCACCACGGCCCTGGCGGGCGTGGACGTGGCGGTCGGTGCCCGCGACTCGCTCGCGATCATGGGCCCGTCGGGCTCCGGCAAGTCCACCCTCCTGCACACGCTCGCCGGGATCATCCGCCCCGACGGCGGCGAGGTGCTCCTGCGCGGCGAGCGGATCGACGACCTGGGCGAGAACCGGCTCAGCGCGCTCCGCCGCAAACGCTTCGGATTCGTCTTCCAGTCCGGCCAGTTGCTCCCCGAACTGCCCGCCGAGGAGAACGTCGCCCTCCCGCTGATGCTGGAGGGGTTGCCCCGTGCACAGGCGGTGGAGCGCGCCCGGCGCTGGTTCGCACCGCTCGGTCTGGACGGCCTGGAGCGGCGCCGCCCGGGGCAGTTGTCCGGCGGGCAGGCCCAACGGGTCGCCATCGCCCGCGCGTTGGCGGTGGCGCCGGACGTGGTCTTCGCCGACGAGCCGACCGGCGCCCTGGACCAGGTGACCAGCACAGAGGTCGTACGTCTCCTCACGTCGGTGACCCGCGAGCAGGGTGCCGCCCTGGTGATGGTCACGCACGACGCCGATGTGGCCGCCCACTGCGACCGGATCCTCCAGGTCCGCGACGGCCGGATCACCAACTACAGCCAGTTCACCGCCAGTTGAGCCTCCGGAGCCCTCGATGCGTTCCCCCGTCCTGCCCCTGACCTGGCACCTCGCGAAATCGTCCGGCCGCCGCGGCTGGCAGAGCCAACTCCTCGCCGCCGCAGCGGCGGCGGTCGGCTCCCTCGTCCTCCTCACCCTGCTCGCCGCCTGGTTCGGCGCGGGCGCCCGCGCCGACCGCACCGCCTGGCGCACCCCCGAGGCGGACCGCCACGGCACCGCGATCCAGGCCCTCACCACGACCTATGTCCGCGACGAACCGATCACGGTCGTCTCCCTCGCCCAACTCCCCGGCCACAGACCGACACCCGCCCCACCCGGCCTCAGCACCTTCCCGAAGCAGGGCGAGTTGTACGTCTCCCCCGCCCTCGCGAGGCTCCTCCACGACCTCCCCTCCTCCCAACTGGCCGCCCGCTTCCCGGAGTCGACGTCCTACGGCACGATCGGCGCCGCCGGACTCGCCTCGCCCGACGAGCTCGTCGCCGTCGTCGGCCGCGCGCCCACGGACCCCGCCGTCTCCAAGTCGGCCGGACGGTACGGCATTTACGACCAGGGGCTGACCGAGCGCGCGGTGGTCTCCGGGTTCTCCGGTACGCGGCGCAGTGTGTTCACCGTCGACGACCAGTCGGCGGTCCTGCTCGGCGTGGGTCTCCTGGTCGTCCCCGTGATCGTGCTGGCCTCGGCGGCCGGACGGCTCGGTGCGGCCCGCCGGGAACAGCGGCTGGCCGCGCTGCGGCTCGCCGGTGCGACTCCCCGGCAGATCCTCGCGATGACCGGCGTGGAGGCGGTGGCGGTGGGTGCGGCCGGTGCCCTGACGGGTGCGCTTGCCTACGGCGCGCTGCTGCCCGCGCTCGCCAGGATCCCGTACGGAATCGGCAGTTGGTACACAGGGCAGTTGTGGGTGGGGCTGCCCTGGATGGCGGCGTTCGTGGTGGGAGTGGCCGCGCTGATCGCGGTGAGCGCGATGTCGATGCTGCGCCGGGTGGCGTCCGCGCCGCTCGGGGTCGCCCAGCAGTCCGACCCGCGCCGCACCCGGCTGATCCGGCTCGTCCTGTTCGTGGCGGTGCTGGTCTACATCCGGGTGAGCACGGACGGCGGCACGCTGAAGCCGGGGACGCTGGTCGCGCTGATGGTGCTGTTCTACGGCGCCTTCTGGATGTTCGGGCCGTGGGTCGTGGACCGGCTGGGCCGGATCGCGGGCCGCTTCGCCCGCCGCCCGGCGACCCTGCTGGCCGCACGTCGGCTGAGCGACGATCCGCGCGGGGCATGGCGGACGGTGAGCGGTCTGGTGCTGGCCGGGTTCGTCGCCGGGTTCTTCACCGTCGGGCAGCTCGGCATCGTCGGCTTCGACCAGCGGGGCCAGGTCGCCGTGCCCACCGCCAATGCCACCGCCGCCCGGCACGCGGTCGGCGAGGCCCGCACGCTGCTGCGCGCGGCGGGCGTCGAGGCGACCGTCGGCACCGCCGACGACGACTTCCTCCTCGGTGGCAGCGACGGCCTGGTCGTGCGTGTCTCCGGCGGACCGGCCGCCGTCGACACGGCCGTCACCGCGCTTCGGCCGCTCGGAGCGGGACGGCTCCCGTACACCGGCGCCTACGCGCAGGCACAGGACACCGCCGTCACCGACCGCCTGGCCCAACTCGGCACCGCCACCCTGGCGTTGAGCTTCCTCGTGGCCACGGCCTCGGCGGGGCTGACCGCCGCCGCGAACGTCCTGGACCGGCGTCGTACGTACGGTCTGCTCCGGCTGTCCGGCACCCCGCTGAAGGTGCTGGACCGGGCCAGGGTCCGCGAGACGGTCCTCCCCCTGCTGGTCCTGGCCGGCGGCACCACCGCGACGGGCCTGTACGCCGCCGTCCAGGTCGACAAGGCGGCCGGCAGCACGATCAGCACCTCCGGCGCCGTACAACTGGCCGTCTGCGTAAGCCTCGGTGCCCTCGCCCTGTTCACCGCGATCGGCGCGAGCCGCCCGCTGCTGCGCGCGGTCACCGCGGACCCGTCCCGGGCGACGGACTGACACCGGCCGTCCCCTTCCCCCTGAGGCATGATCGACCCATGACCGTCCCCGCCCCGCCCATCCGCGTGCTGATCGCCGACGACCAGGAGATGGTCCGTACCGGTTTCCGGTTCTTCCTGGACGCGCAGCCCGACATCACCGTGGTCGCCGAGGCCGTCGACGGCGAGGAGGCCGTGGAACTGGCCCGGCGCGAGCGGCCCGATGTCTGTCTGCTGGACATCCGGATGCCGAAGCTGGACGGTCTGGCGGCGACGCGGTTGCTGGCGGGGCCGGATGTGGTCGATCCGCTGCGGGTGGTCGTGGTGACGACCTTCGACCTGGACGAGTACGTGTACGGCGCGCTGCGCGGCGGCGCGTGCGGGTTCCTGCTGAAGGACTCGGGGCCGATCCTGCTGGCGGAGGCGGTCCGGGCGGCGGCGGCCGGTGACTCGCTGGTCTCCCCCTCGGTCACCGTCCGCCTGCTCAAGCACCTCACCGCCGCGACAGCCGAGACGCCCAAGCCGGCCCCGTCCGCCCCGGCGCTCCGCGAGCCGCTCACCGACCGCGAGGCGGAGGTCGTCCGGCTGGTCGCCCTCGGACGCACCAACGCCGAGATCGCCGCCGAGCTGTACGTCTCGCTGTCCACGGTGAAGACGCATCTCTCCAGCGTCCAGCTGAAACTCGGCGCGCGGAACCGGGTCGAGATCGCGGCCTGGGCCTGGCAGCACGGTCAGGTGCGGCCGGGTTCCTGAGCCGTCAGGCGGAGGGCTCGACGTCCACGGCCGCCTCCGCGTGGGTGACGAAGTCGTCGACCAGGCGGTGGAAGAGGGCAGCGAGATGCCGTAGGTCCTCGGAGGACCAGTGGATCAGTGCCATCTCGATGCCGCGGCGGCTCGCCTCGCGGATGCGGTGGACGGCGGCCAGGCCGCTGTCGGTGAGCTGGACGCGCTGGGCGCGGCCGTCGTCGGGGTCCGGGATCCGGACCACATGGCCGAGCTGCTCCAACTGCCGTAGCTGGCGCGTGACATGAGAGGCCTCGACCGACATCCGGACCGCCAGGACGCCGGGGCGCAGCGGCTCGCTCTCGGCGATGTACCGGAGGATCGCCACGGCGGCCCGGTCCAGCGGCAGCCCGGCCAGCGCCATCAGACGCTCGTGCTGCCGGGCCCGCCCGGCCAGGTAGGCGATACGGGTGAGGACCCGCTCGATCTCGGCTACGTCCTCCGGAACGGGCGCGGTCACGGGTGGCGATGTGGACATGCGTCCACCGTAACAGCTACTTGCCTGAGTTAAGCAAGGTCGAAACGATTGCTTGACTTAAGTAACGCATTTATGGTTGCCTAACTCAAGCAAGTCAAGAGCTGGGGTCACCGAAGCGGAGGTGTCCCCATCGCGCCGTACGCCGTGGGGACGGAGTATGGCGCCGTCACCGGTCCCGGCGGTCGGAGCACTCCCCCCGTCCGCCGCCGGGGCCGGTGACACCCCTCACGCACATGGAAAGCGAGCTCCCTCATGGCCACGATGAAGTCCGTCCAGACCGGCGCCGTCGACAAGATCGACGTGGTGGACGTCGAGCGTCCGGTGCCCGGACCGAAGGACGCCCTCATGAAGATCCGTGCCTGCGGGATCTGCGGCACCGACACCTTCTTCCTACACATCGGCGGCGGCCCCTTCGGAGCGGGCGGCGCCATGGTCCCGGTCCCCCTCGGCCATGAGCCGGCCGGCGAGATCATCGAGGTCGGCGCGGAGGTCGAGGGCCTGAAGACCGGGGACCGGGTGGTCGTCAACCCGCAGGGCGCGCCCTCCGGGATCATCGGCTGCGGCGGCAGGCACGGCGCCATGAGCGACTACCTCCTGCTGGAGGACTGCGAGATCGGCAAGAGCGTCACCGTCTTCCCCGACACCGTCCCGTTCGACGTCGCCGCGCTCAACGAGCCGATGGCCGTGGCCCGGCACGCCGTCAACCGTTCGGAGGCGAAGCCCGGTGACAAGGTCGTCATCTTCGGTGCCGGGCCCATCGGTCTGGGTGCGGCCATCTGGCTGAAGCTGCGCGGGGTCGAGCACGTCGTCGTCGCGGACGTCATCGCCTCGCGCCTGGAGACGGCGCTCGCCGTCGGCGCGGACGCCGTGATCAACTCCGCCGAGGAGGACGTCACCGCCCGGCTCACCGAACTGCACGGCCAGGCCGCCAACGCGCTGGGCCAGCCCCGCCCCGGCACCGACATCTACATCGACGCCGCCGGCGTCGCCGCGGTCGTCAACACCACGGTCGACTCCGCGAAGTGGGGCGCCAAGCTGGTGATGGTCGCCGTACAGAAGAAGGGCGCCGACATCGATCTCGGCGGGATGCTGCGCAGCGAGCTGACGCTGATCGCCTCGCAGGGCTACCCCACCGAGATCTTCGAGGTCACCCAGGAGATCGTCGAACACCACGAGCGCTTCGCCAAGTTGATCAGTCACCGGGTGCCCTACGGCGAGGTCGAGCGGGCCTTCGAGCTCGCACTGACGCCGGGCGCGGCGGAGAAGATCGTCGTCACCTTCGACGAGTAGCCGCGACCGCGTGCCTGTTCCCGTCGTCGGCGGCGGGAACAGGTGGCCGGTCGGCCGTCTCGGACAGGAACCCCCCACGTCATGATCCACAGCCTGCAGCGGCTGCTGCGCTGCCATCCCCGTACTGTCGATCTGCTCGTCGCCGCCGCGCTCCTCGTCTGCTCGTTCCCGGGCAGCATGCTGACGCTCCCGGGCCGCGACCTCGAAGTCCCCTGGTGGCCGGGCGTGTTGGTCACGGGCGTCTCCTCCCTCGCCCTGCTGTGGCGGCGCACCCTGCCGCGCACCACCGTGGTCGTCACCCTCTGCGGTGCCATGACCGTGGCCGCGCTCGGCTACCTCCTCACGGTCCTGGTGATCGGACCGCTGATGCTCGCGCTCTACACCCTGGCCCGGCTCTCCGACCGGACCACCGCGAACCTCTTCACCGTCTGCGGCATCGCCCTGCTGGTCGGCACGGGCCTGGTCGTGGGACCCGACACCGAACCGCTGGTCCTGAAGCTGCTCGGCCCGGCCTTCTGGCTGCTGCTGCCGACCTCCCTCGGCACCACGACCCGGCTGCGCGCGGCCTATCTGGAGGCGGTCCGCGCCCGCGCCGAACACGCGGAACAGACCCGGGAGAAGGAGGCACGGCACCGCGTCACCGAGGAACGCATGCGGATCGCCCGCGACCTCCACGACGTCGTCGCCCATCACCTCGTCCTGGCCAATCTCCAGGCCGGTACGGTCGTACGGCTGATGCGCAGCCGTCCCGAGGAGGCGGAGCGGATCGCCGCCGAACTCGCGGGCACCACGCTGTCGGCCGTACGCGAACTCAAGGCCACCGTCGGCCTGTTGCGCCACGCCGACGACTCGGAGACGCCCGCGGGGCCCGCCCCAGGACTGGCCCAACTCGCGGAGCTGGCCGCCTCGTTCGAGCCCGCCGGGCTGTCCGTCACCGTCAGCACCGAAGGCCGGCCACAGCCGTTGTCCGCCGGCGCCGACCTCACGGCGTACCGGATCGTGCAGGAGGCGCTCACCAACGTGACCAAGCACGCGGGCACCGGCTCGGCGGAGGTGCGGCTGAGCTACTCGCACGACCGGCTGGGCATCACCGTCACCGACCACGGCGGTACGACCCCGCCCGCCTCCCCCGCGTCCGGCAGCGGGTACGGCGTGATCGGCATGCGCGAGCGCGCGCTGTCCGCCGGTGGACGGCTTCGCGCAGGTCACCGGCCCGAGGGCGGCTTCGAGGTCGTCACCGAACTGCCACTGCTCTCCGCCGCACGGACCCATAACCAGAATGCACTTGCTTAACTCAATCAATCTCATTATGGTTGAGTAAGTCAAGCAAGCCGGTTCTCCGGCGGCTGTTCCAGCTCGTCCCTGCTCGTCACCCCCCGCTCCCGATGGAGGCACTGCCATGTCCGACGCCCTTGCCCGACCCGCCGAAGCGGGTTCCTCCGCTCCGCCGAGGTCGAACGCCGTCGTCGCGGTGCTGGCCCTCGCCGGGATCGTCGTCTCGCTCATGCAGACCCTGGTCATCCCGATCATCCCGGAGCTGCCGAAGTACCTGAACGCCTCCGCGTCGAACACGGCGTGGGCGGTCACCGCCACCCTGCTGGCCGCCGCCGTGGCCACCCCGGTCGTCGGCCGTCTCGGCGACATGTTCGGCAAGCGCCGGATGCTGCTGACCAGCATCGTCCTGCTGGTGTCCGGCTCGATCGTCTGCGCCCTGGCCGACTCGCTGGTCCCGATGGTCATCGGCCGCGCGCTCCAGGGCCTGGCCGCCGCGGTCGTCCCGCTCGGCATCAGCATCATGCGTGACGTCCTGCCCAGCGACCGGCTGGCCGGCTCCACCGCCCTGATGAGCGCCTCGCTCGGTGTCGGCGGCGCCCTGGGGCTGCCCTCAGCCGCCTTCATCGCCGACCACTACAACTGGCACCTCCTCTTCTGGGTCTCCGCCGTCCTCGGCGCCGTCGCCTTCCTGCTGGTCCTGCTGATCGTGCCCGAGTCCAAGGTCCGCACCGGCGGCCGCTTCGACCTGGTCGGCTCGCTCGGACTCTCCGCCGGGCTGATCTCCCTGCTGCTCGCGATCTCCAAGGGTTCCGACTGGGGCTGGACCAGCGCGACCACCCTGATCCTCGGCGTCGCCGCCGTCGCGATCCTGCTCTCCTGGGGCTGGTACGAACTGCGCAGCCCGCAGCCGCTGGTCGACCTGCGGACGACCGCCAAGCCGCAGGTGCTCTTCACCAACCTGGCCTCGATCGCCCTCGGCTTCTCGATGTTCGCGATGTCCCTGGTCCTCCCCCAGCTCCTGCAACTGCCCACGCAGACCGGTTACGGCCTGGGCAAGTCGATGCTGATGGTCGGCCTGGTCCTCGCCCCGCAGGGCCTCGTCATGATGGCCATGTCCGCCGTGTCCGCCCGCGTCACCAAGGCCAAGGGCCCGAAGGTCACCCTGATGATCGGCGCGCTGATCGTGGCCTCCGGCTACGCGCTGAACATCCTGCTGATGTCCGAGGTCTGGCACCTGATCCTGGTGTCCTGCATCATCGGCGCCGGTGTCGGCTTCACCTACGGCGCCCTGCCCGCCCTGATCATGGGCGCGGTCGACCCCTCCCAGACCGGCGCGGCGAACAGCCTCAACACCCTGATGCGGTCCCTGGGCACCAGCTTCGCCAGCGCCATCGCCGGTGTGATCCTCGCCCAGATGACCACCGACTTCGGCGGCGCAGCCCTCCCCTCCGAGAACGGCTTCAAGGTGGTCATGGCGATCGGCGCCGGAGCCGCACTGCTGGCCTTCTTCCTGGCGAGCCTGATTCCCAAGGCCCGCAAGGCGGTCGAGGCACCGGCCGACGAGGAGCCGACCCCGGCCTCCGAGGTCGCCGAGGCCAAGGCGTAAGGCATTCTGGCCATCGAGCACACGGCGGTCGCCGTCCCACGCACTGCGGGACGGCGACCGCCCTCGGCATACCGCGCACCCCATGTTTCCCCCGGACCGCACCGAGGAGCCCACGATGACGGAACCCGACTCCCTTGACACAGCGGCCGGTTCGGCCAGCGCACCCGTGGTGCGCCACGGCGCCGGTGCGGTGCGCGGACGACTCGAGGACGGGCTGGCGGTCTTCCGCGGCATCCCGTTCGCCGAACCGCCCGTCGGGGAGGCCCGGTTCCAGGCACCGCGACCCGTGCGCGGCTGGGACGGCGTACGCGAGGCCCACGACTTCGGTCCGCCGCCCCCGCAGGAGTCCGGATTCCAGGGCCGCACGGGTGTGTTGCAGGGCCCGACGGGCGACGACTGGCTGACCGTCAACGTGTGGACCCCCGCACCCGATCCGGCGGCCCGCCGGCCGGTCATGGTGTGGATCTACGGCGGTGCCTACAAGTTGGGACACGCGGGCAGCCCCGGCTACGACGCCCAGCACATCGCGCGGGACGGCGACCTCGTGGTCGTGACCTTCAACTACCGTGTCGGCATCGAGGGGTTCGCCCGGATCGACGGCGCCCCCGCCAACCGCGGACTGCTCGACCAGGTCGCCGCGCTGGAGTGGGTACGGGAGAACATCGCCGCGTTCGGCGGCGACCCCGAACAGGTCACCGTCTTCGGCGAGTCGGCCGGTGCCGGGTCGGTGGCCTCGCTGCTGGTGATGCCGAGCGCCGCCGGACTGTTCCGGCGGGCGATCGCGCAGAGCGTGCCGGGACCCTTCTTCTCCGACGAGTTGGCGAAGGACATCGCGGCCGCGATCGCCGCCGAGGCGGGGCTGCGCCCCACGGCCGCCGACCTCGCGACCGTCGACCCGCGTCAACTGCCGTCGGCGGGCGAGTCGTTCACCGCCAAGATGCACCAGTACGAGGACCGGTGGGGTGAACTCGCCCACATGGTCACCCCCT
Organism: Streptomyces sp. MBT65; assembly: GCF_016612545.1. Taxonomy (GTDB): domain Bacteria; phylum Actinomycetota; class Actinomycetes; order Streptomycetales; family Streptomycetaceae; genus Streptomyces. The sequence goes on from NZ_JAENRY010000287.1 coordinate 9,561, forward strand.
TCGCGCCCGTCGTCGACGGCGAGGTGCTGCCCACCACGCCCTGGCAGGGCGTCGCGGCGGGCGCGGCCCGGGACGTGGAGCTGATCGTCGGTCACAACCGGGACGAGTTCCGGCTGTTCACCGTGCTCGACGGGCAGTTCGGGAAGACCACCGAGGAGGACGCGGCGACCGCGCTGCGCCGGTTCGGGCCGGGCCCCGACGCCGAACAGGCCTATCGCGGCGCTTTCCCGGACGCCTCAGCGGGCGAGCTGCACGAACTCGTCCAGTCCGACCGGGTGTTCCGCATGCCCAGCCTCCACCTGGCCGAGGCGCAGGTCGCCGTCGGCGGACGCGCGCACGTCTACGAACTCACGTGGCCCGCACCGGGGTTGGGCGGCGTGCTGGGCGCCTGCCACGGTCTCGACATCCCGCTGCTGTTCGGCACGTTCACCGCGGACCTCGGCAATCTGCTGTTCGCCGACGTCGAGCCCTCCCCCGAGGCGCTGGCACTGTCGTCCCGTTTCCGCGCGTCCTGGACGGCGTTCGCCCGGACGGGTGACCCGGGCTGGCCCGCGTACGACGCCGGGCGCCGGTCGGTGCAGGTGCTCGACGTGGAGCCCTTCGTCACGGCGTACCCGGAGGAGGCCTCGCGGCGGCTGTGGGAGGGGTATGCCTTCGCCGCGCTGACGTTGGTCGAGTAGGAGCAGGCGGCCTTCTCGATCGGACTTCTCGGGCGGCTTTGTCGATCAGCCTTCTCGATCGGCTTTGCCGGGCGGCCTTCTCGGGCAGCTTTGTCGGGCGGCGCGGAACTCGCACGGCGCTGCCCACCGGCTCCTTCACCGGGATCGGGTTTGGGGCGATCACCCTCCCGCCGCCTGGCGCACGCCCCCTCCTGCCACTCGGCGCGCGACGCACGCCCCACCCCTCGTGCCGGTACACCGCTCTCCCCCGCACCTCACCCGCCCGAGTCCTCAGCCTCCCGAGCCGTCACCCTCCCGATTCCTCGCCCTTCCCACCCACCATCCGCTCCAGCCG
>NZ_JAENRY010000288.1 GCF_016612545.1 Streptomyces sp. MBT65
TCAGGCTGAATGGCCTTGCTCATGGCGCCGGTTCGGCCTGAACTCCCCGGCCCATGGCACCGGCTCCGCCTGAACTCCCTGGCGGTCCATGGCACCCGTTCGGCCTGAACTCCCTTGTTCACGGCACCTGTTCGGGCTGTGGCTCCTCCGTCGCCGCAGCCCGCTCCGCCCTTGCCTTGGCCTTCGCGCCCGGCCGGGACCGCGACACCGCCACGCCCGCCAGACACAGCACCCCGCCCGCCAGCGTGAGCAACCCCGGCACCTCGCCGAGCACCAGCCACGACATCAGGACGACCAGCGCGGGCACCGCGTACGTCGTCGCGCCCATCTTGCTGGCGGTGGTCCGGGCCAGGGCGTACGCCCAGGTCGTGAAGGCGAGCGCGGTCGGGAAGATGCCCAGATAGACCATGTTGAGCGTGGCGGAGACGGGCGCGTCGGCCGCCTCGTGGACGAGCTGCCCGGTGAACGGCAGACACAGCACCGCCCCGACGAGACACCCGAACGTCGTCACCTGGAGCGCGCTCGCCCGGCCGAGGGCCGGTTTCTGGGCGACGACCCCACCCGCGTAGGCGACCGCCGCGAGCAGACACAGCACCACGCCGAGCACGGACGACCCGCCCTCGCCCGACATCGACAACCCCACCGTCACTGCACCGGCGAACGACACCGCCATCCCCGCGAGCAGCCGCGGCGGCATCGCGTCACCGAGCAGTCGTGAGCCGAGCAGCGCGATGAGGATCGGCCCGATGTTCACGACGAGGGCGGCGGTACCGGCGTCGACCTGCTGCTCGCCCCAGTTCAGGACGACCATGTAGAAGCCGAACCACAGCGCGCCCGAGATCGCGATCCCCCGCCACGCGGACCGCGGCGGCACCCCTTCTCGCCGTACGAGAGAGAGCGCGCCCAGTGCCAGGGCCCCGCTCGCCAGCCGCCCCAGCGCCAGCGCGCCCGGCGAGTAGGCACTGCCCGCACTCCGGATGGACACGAACGCGGAGGCCCACAGCACGACGGTGACGACAGCGGCCGCGGCGGCGGCCTGTTCGGTACGGCGGAGGGGTTTCGTCATGTGCCGAGGTTAGGCGGCGACGGGGCGATACCGCTGGCGGAAATCAGACGTCAGGGTCAGGGTGCGGGTCCGAGGAGGGGCTTAGTGCCCATGGGGTGATATTTCTTGCCTGTGAGGCTTGTCGTCGATGTGGTCGGAGGGGCAGAGTCCGGCACACGTACCGACAGGTGAGGACGGTCCGATGAGCCACCACTCCGTACCGAAGCGCGTGCATCGCCTGTGGTCGACCGAGCACGAGCCCGTGCTGGAGGTCGAGGAAGGCGACACCGTGTCGTTCGACCTCACCGAGGCGACGGACGGGCAGTTCGACCCGGGGTCGACCGTCGACGCGGTCGCGGGTTTCGACTGGGACCGGGTCTATCCGCTGGCTGGGCCCATCGTGGTCAGGGACGCCGAGCCGGGCGACGTACTGGAGGTCGAGTTCCTCGAACTGCGGTCGGTGGACTGGGGCTGGACGGCCGTACTCCCCGGACTCGGCCTGCTCACCGAGGACTTCCCCGACGCGCATCTGCACCTGTGGGACCTGAGCGGCGGCGACACGGCCAACTTCCTGGACGTGGCCGACATCCCGATCCGCCCCTTCTGTGGGGTGGTTGGGGTCTGCCCGGACACGGCCGAGCCCCAAAGTGTGCTCCCGCCGGGCCACTTCGGCGGCAACGTCGACTGCAAGGACCTGGTCGTCGGCACCAGGCTCCACCTCCCGGTCCAGGTCCCCGGCGCCCGCCTCGGCCTCGGCCATCCCCACGCGGCCCAGGGCGACGGCGAGTTGTGCGTCAGCGCGATCGAGGCGTCCCTGTCGGGCACGGCCCGCATCCGCCTGCACAAGGGCCGCCGCATCCCGGCCCCCCAGTTCGAAACGACCGGCCCCCTCCGCACCGACGCCGACCGCGCCGGCCACTACGCCACGATGGGCGTAGCCCCCGACCTCGTGCGCGCCGCCCAGGACGCGACCCGCGCCATGATCGACCACCTCGGCACCCGCTACGGCCTCGCCCCGATCGACGCGTACGTCCTGTGCAGCGTGGCCGTGGACCTGAGGATCACGGAGGTCGTGGACGCTTCAAACTGGGTGGTTTCGGCGTACCTACCGGAGGCGATCCTGCACACCTCTTGACTCACGGCAGGCGCAATTCCCCAGGGGCGCGGGGCTGTATCGATGTGCGGCTCCGCCGCGTGGGCGCACCCGGCTGCGACGCACCCACACCCGCAATCAACGGAACCTACCCGGCACGCCGCATCTCCGAGAACTGCCCCGCCAACCCCTCCAACAACGCAGCCAACCCCACCTCAAAAGCCCGCTCATCCACCTTCTCCTGCTGCTCGGCAAGAAGATGCGCCTGCCCGAGATGCGGATAGTCGGCAGGGTCGTACGCACTCTCGTCGTCCACAAACCCCCCGGCGAACGACCCCAACGCCGACCCCATGATGAAGTACCGCATCAACGCCCCGATCGACGTGGCCTGCGCAGGCGGCCACCCCGCACCGACCATCGCCCCATAGACCGCGTCCGCGAGCCGCAACCCCGCCGGCCGCCGCCCGGGCCCCGTCGCCAGCACCGGCACGATGTTCGGATGGTCGCGCAGCGCGGACCGATAGGACACGGCCCAGTCGTGCAGCGCGGTACGCCAGTCCCGTCCGTCCTCGAACATCGACAGATCGACCTGCGCGCTCACCGAGTCCGCGACCGCCTCCAGGATCTGGTCCTTCGTGCGGAAGTGGTTGTAGAGCGAGGGCCCGCTCACCCCCAGCTCGGCGGCGAGCCGACGCGTGGAGACGGCCGCCAAGCCCTCCGCGTCCACCAGCACACGGGCCGTCTCGACGATCCGGTCGGTGCTGAGGAGGGGCTTGCGCGGTCGGGCCATGGCGCACATAGTAGGGCTGCGAGAGTGAAACTAGCAGTGCTAATTTAAATGTGCGCCAATCGGCATACGGCTTTGGGGTGACGCGCGATGGACCTGGGACTGAGCGAGGAGCAGGAGGCCGTACGGCGGCTCGCCAAGGACTTCGTGGACCGCGAGATCTCCCCGCACGTCATCGCCTGGGACCGCGCGGAGGAGGTCGACCGCTCGATCGTCAAGAAGCTCGGCGGCGTCGGCTTCCTGGGACTGACCATCGACGAGGAGTACGGCGGCTCGGGCGGCGACCATCTCGCGTACTGCCTGGTCACCGAGGAACTCGGCCGCGGGGACTCCTCCGTGCGCGGCATCGTCTCCGTGTCGCTGGGGCTGGTCGCGAAGTCGATCGCGGCCTGGGGGAGCGAGGAGCAGAAGCGGCGCTGGCTGCCGGGGCTCACCTCCGGCGAGTACGTCGGCTGCTTCGGCCTCACCGAACCCGGCACCGGTTCCGACGCGGGCAACCTCACCACCCGGGCGGTCCGCGACGGCGACGACTACGTCATCAACGGCACCAAGATGTTCATCACGAACGGCAGTTGGGCCGATGTCGTGCTGCTCTTCGCGCGCTCGACGGACGCCCCCGGCCACAAGGGCGTCTCGGCCTTCCTCGTCCCGACCGACACCCCGGGCCTGACCCGCCGCACCATCCACGGCAAGCTCGGCCTGCGCGGCCAGGCCACCGCCGAACTGGTCCTGGAGGACGTACGGGTCCCGGCGTCGGCGATGCTCGCCCCCGAGGGCAAGGGCTTCTCCGTCGCCATGTCGGCACTCGCCAAGGGACGGATGTCGGTCGCGGCGGGCTGCGTCGGCATCGCCCAGGCCGCGCTGGACGTGGCGGTCCGATACGCCGGTGAGCGCGAGCAGTTCGGCAAACCCATCGCCCACCACCAGCTCGTCCAGGAACTCATCAGCGACATCGCCGTCGACGTGGACGCGGCCCGACTGCTGACCTGGCGCGTGGCCGACCTCGTCGACCGCGGGCTCCCCTTCGCCACCGAGTCCTCCAAGGCCAAGCTCTTCGCCTCGGAGGCGGCCGTCCGCGCCGCCAACAACGCGCTCCAGGTCTTCGGCGGCTACGGCTACATCGACGAGTACCCGGCCGGCAAACTGCTGCGCGACGCCCGCGTGATGACCCTCTACGAGGGCACCAGCCAGATCCAGAAACTGCTCATCGGGCGTGCGCTGACCGGGATTTCGGCGTTCTGAGGCCGGTCCTCTCCAAGACCGCCGCACCACGTGGGGCGCGGTCTGAGTACGCGAGCTGAGTATGCCGACGGATGTGGTGGCGGCCGTAGAAGCGGACGCTTGTCCCCATGAGTGAAGCATCGGGCAAACCGCAGAACACGGCCGCCTTCTACGGCCAGGCCGTCGCCTCCTTCGCCGTCGCCATCGCGGCGACCGCCATCGGCATCTTCAAGCTCCAGGCCGACGCCTGGGTGCGGGCCTTCCTCGCGATCGCCGTCCTGTATCTCGTCACCTCCTCCTTCACCCTCGCCAAAGTGATCCGGGACCGGCAGGATGCGGCGCGCACCCCCTACAACCCGTTCGAAAAGCTCTGAGCGGGGAGACTAAGCGCTCGCTCAGGTTCGGCGGTATGGTGGTCCCCTTGTCATCGAGCGTCATCAAGGGTCATCGAAGAGGGGTTCACGAGCGATGAGTACGGCGGAGGAGACCACCGCGGGCGACCCGCAGGCCTGGGCGGAGGTCACGCCCGACGCGGCCCGGCGACTGCTGATCGCCGCCGTGGAGGCCTTCGCCGAGCGCGGCTACCACGCGACGACCACCCGCGACATCGCGGGCCGCGCCGGGATGAGCCCGGCCGCCCTCTACATCCACTACAAGACCAAGGAAGAGCTGCTCCATCGCATCAGCAGGATCGGCCACGAGAAGGCCCTGGAGATCCTGCGTACGGCGGCGGGGCGCGAGGGCAGCGCCGCCGAGCGGCTCGCCGACGCCGTGAGCTCCTTCGTGCGCTGGCACGCGGGCGGTCGTACCACCGCGCGGGTCGTGCAGTACGAACTCGACTCGCTCGGTGCGGACGCCCGCGCCGAGATCCTCGCGCTGCGCCGGCAGGTCGACGCCGAGGTGCGCGGGATCGTCGAGGACGGGGTGGCGGACGGCTCCTTCGACGTGCCGGACGTGAAGGGCACGACCCTCGCGATCCTGTCGCTGTGCATCGACGTGGCGCGCTGGTTCAGCCTCGACGGCCCCCGGACGCCCGACGAGGTCGGCGCGCTCTACGCCGACCTCGTGCTGCGGATGGTGGGGGTCAAGTAGCCGCGGCTGTCAGGGCGTTGGCCGCTCAGAGGTAGTAGCGCGACACCGACTCGGCCACGCACACCGGCTTGTCGCCGCCCTCGCGCTCCACGGAGAACGCGACGGTCACCTGGACGCCGCCGGGCACGTCGTCGACACCGGTGATCTTCGCGGTGGCGCGGAGCCGGGAGTCGACCGGGACCGGGGCGGGGAAACGGACCTTGTTCGTCCCGTAGTTGACGCCCATCTTCACGCCCTCGACCTTGATCAGCTGCGGTCCGAAGAGGGGGAGCAGCGACAGGGTGAGGTAGCCGTGCGCGATCGTCGTCCTGAAGGGTCCCGCCGCCGCCTTCTCCGGGTCCACGTGGATCCACTGGTGGTCGCCCGTGGCGTCCGCGAACAGATCGATCCGCTTCTGGTCCACCTCCACCCAGTCGCTGTACCCCAGCTGCTCGCCGACCGCCGCCCGCAGGTCGTCGACGGAGGTGAAGATCCTCGGCTCTGCCATGTCCCGGCCTCTCACGTCATCCAGCTCATGTGTGTCGCCATTCCTAAGCAACTGCTTAGCATGGTCGCATGCCGGGCCGCTGTCAACGGAACACCGGTGCCGGTGGATGGGTAGGGTTCGAGGGGTGCCCCAGATTCCGGAGAAGATCCACGAGCTGACCGTCGGCCAACTCGCCGCCCGCAGCGGTGCCGCCGTCTCCGCCCTGCACTTCTACGAGGCCAAGGGTCTGATCAGCAGCCGCCGCACCACGGGCAACCAGCGTCGCTACACCCGTGACACCCTGCGCCGGGTCGCCTTCGTGCGGGCCGCCCAGCGCGTCGGCATCCCGCTGGCCACCATCCGCGAGGCGCTCGCCGAACTCCCCGAGGAGCGCACCCCGACCCGCGAGGACTGGGCCCGCCTCTCCGAGGCCTGGCGCTCCGAACTCGACGAGCGCATCAAGCAGCTCAACCGCCTCCGCGACCACCTCACCGACTGCATCGGCTGCGGCTGCCTCTCCCTGGCGACCTGTGTCCTGTCGAACCCGGACGACGTGGTCGGCGAACGGGGAGCGGGTTCCCGCCTCATGGTCGAACGGGGCGGAAACCGAAGGGGGGAGGGGCGGGTCTAGGCGGCCTGTCCGGCGGCAGGCGTGCCCCTGCCGCCGGACAGCCTGCTCACTCGTACTCGGTACCGCCCTTCCGCGTCAGATACGCCGCGCTCACCGCCTTGGCGATCGCCCGGCCACCCGTCACCGGGCTGTACCGCTCCACGGCCGGCCGGATCACGACCCCCTCGCGCAGATGCAGCCCCCGCCCGGACACCGTCTCCCGCCCGCTCGCGACCTCCAGCACCCGCTCGATGTCGTACGGCCCCTCGTACAGCCGGGGCACCAACGGCAGCTCCCCGTCGAGGAGTTCGCCCGCGTCCAGCCAGCGCACCTCTCCGTCGATCTCCGCGGAGACGTCGAACACGGCGTACCCGAGCGTGTCGCGGCGCCCGTCGGCGCCGTACGTCAGGTCCTGCACGCCCGCGCCGAAGACCTCGCCGAAGATGCCGACCCGGCGCGCGCCGAGCCGTTCGGCGAGGCGGGCGGCGGCCTCGGGGACGCCGTGGCCGTGGATCGCCCGCCAGTACAGATTGCGTGGATCCTCCGTCAGGGCAAGGGACTTGGCGCCGAAGCCCTTCGAGGAGACCTGTACGCGGCCACCCTTGCCGTCGCCCTCGGGCTCGGCGACGTAGGTCAACAGGCAGGCGGAGCCGTGCAGTTTCTCGGTCAGGACCACAGCCTCGCCCGGTTCGAAGATGCCGGGAAACCGCTGGATGTTCTCGATGTCCACCCAGGGCAGCAGATCGGGCGCGGACTCGACGTCACCGCTCATCGTGGGCGGGATCGGCGGCACCCACTTGACGATGCCGAGCCGCTCCGCGAAGTCGGTGCCGTCCAGGGCGGCCCGGGCCAGATCGACGTCGGCGAGGGCCTTCGGCCGGCACACGATGCCCTGCGACAGCTCACCGCGCAGGCGCACCGCTTTGACCCGGTCGGCGTTGCTCCCCGCGAGACGTCCCGTCAGCCCCAACTCCTCGATCAGCGCGGCCGGAAGCACGGACTGCTCGGGGATGTAGACGGCGGTGTCACCGGTGCGGTACGCCCCCTTGGCGACGACGGCCCGATACAGGCCGACCTGGGCCAGTTCGAGGGCGTCGGCGTTCGGGTGGTCGTGGACGGTCAGCACTTCGGCGGTGACGCGCAGCGTCGACATCTGGGCTCCTCGGACTACTCAGTTGGGTTTCATCGCCCTCAACTGTCCTGATCCGAAAGGGGTGGAGCGAAGGGATTTGTGGCTGCTAGCGTCGGTCTCTTCGGCCGGCGGCGACGCCGTGCACGGAGTACCGACGGGACCAACTCCCATGGCCTCAGCCGCACTTGCCGCCGCCCTCGCGGACATCGACACGGTCTTCGACGGATTCGCCAGCCCGCACGAGACCGGCTGCGGATACTGCCACGCACCCGAGGAGACCGCGTTCCTGCGCACGCCGTACACCCGCGTGCCCCTGGACGTGGTGCGGTACTACCTCTTCGAGGTGCCCGACCACTTCGACGACCACCCGGCCGTGATGCGACGCCTGCTGCCGCAGGCCGCCCGGGCGATGGCCGAGGGCACCCTGGGCTCGATCGGCTACGGCGACCATGGACTCAGCCGGGTGGACTGGCGCTCCTGGCCGGCCGAGCAGGCCGCCGCGATCGAGGCCTTCCTGCACGCCTGGTGGCAGCACACCCTCACCCTGCCCGAGCCGCCCTACGACATCGACGACACCTTCGAGACCTGCGTCACGATCGCCGGAGCCGTGCTGCCGTTCCTCGACGGGTGGACACCGGGCCCGGTCGCGGACGCGCACCTCGCGCACTGCACCGAGAGCTGGCTCTACGACCTGCTGTCCGACTTCTCCCCGTTCCCGTGGTGGTACGACGACGGCGAGGACTCCGGCGTGGCGGATCTGCGCACCTGGCTGGCCGGCCCCGGTGCCGCCCGCCTCCGCGCGCAGGGCGAGTCCGACCTCGCCGTACAGGCCGAACTCCTCGCGCTGCCCTACGACGAGCGCTGGGCCCACCCGTACTGGACCAAGGCCTCGGCGACCAACTGAGCGTTGGACAGGGCCCGTTCACCGTCCGGCAGGAACAGCGTGTCCTCCAGGCCTGTTCGGGTCGCCAGCCCCAGTCGTCCCGCAAGGCGGAGCACCGGCCAGGCGCCGCCGTCCTCTCCGTGCAGCAACACCGGGCGACCGTGGCCGGTGTCGAGGTCGGAGAGAAGCGCACGCGCGGACGCCTCAGCCGTGTCCGGGTCCGGGTCGGTCACCTCCGCGAGGACCCGCAGCACCTTCGAGCGGAGCGGGGAGACGGCGAACCGGGCAGCGCCGTCCGTCCCCGACCAGATGCCCGCCTCCACGCCGACGCCCCGGTCCAGCAGTGCCGCCGCTACCTGCTCGGCGCCCGGCTCGTGCCAGTTGACCGAGGCGTGGTCGGGCAGCACCGTCCAGCCGCGCACCCGCTCCAGCCGGGCGGCGGGGTCCGGCTCGGCCCAGGCGCCGGTGGTCACGCCGACCGGCACGGTCACCCGCGCCCGTATCGCGTCCAGCGTCACCGCGAGGACGCGCGGCGACAACGTGTCGTCCCCACAAGGGGACTTGGGGTGGAGGTGGACATCCGTGGCCCCCGCCGCGACAGCCTCCACCGCGGCATCGGCCAACGCCCCGGGCGAGACCGGCACCATCCAGCCGTCGGCGGCCCCACGGGCCCCGTTGAGACAGACCTGCACCATGCCTCGATGGTGCCACCCGCCACTGACAACGCCTGCCCGTCCACTGGCGATGCCCGGTGCTCGGCCGTCCGCCCCCTCACGCCCACACCCACCGGATCCCGACCCGGCAGGGCCCCACCCCCAACGCCACCGTGTGCACCGACCCCGACGCGTCCACCCGCAGCCGTTGCTCCCTGGGCCGCGCGGCACCGGCGTGGGCGTCGAGGCCGTTCGTGCGGAACGAGTAACACGCGCGCGGCAGCGCCCCTTTCGCGAAGCGGACCTCAAGGAGGTGTTCGCGCATCGGCACGTGAATCGCCGTCTCGGCGCGCAGGGAGTACGGGCGCGGATCCCGATGCTCCACCGTGTAGTCGACGATCACGGTCTCGCCGCGTGCGAGCGGGCGGTCGAAGAGCAGCTCTGCGGCCACCAGCCCCTCGGCGGGCAGTTCGAGGAGGGTGCCCAGCCGGGCCGGGGCCGCCAGCCGGAACCGCGGCAACGGACCGGGGGTGTCCAGGCGGTACAGGGCGATCCAGCGGTCCGCGCCGTCCGCCTCGGCGCGCAGCAGTCGGCGGCTGGTCATCGAGCGGACGCTGCGGTCGGCGGCCACGTCGACCCGGTTGTGACAGCTGAGCCTGGTCAGGCTGTCGTCCCAGCGGGTGTCGAGCGCGGCGAGGACGGAGGTGAGGTCGTGGTGGTCCGACCAGGCCCGGGCCAGATCCGGGTGGTGGCCGTCCGGTGGCAGCCAGCGGCCCCTCGGCCGGGGCGGGCCGAGCAGTCCGGCGAGCGCGCCGGGCGGCAGCCGTAGGACGTCCTCCAGTACGGCGAGTGCCGCCAACGACCGTTGCCGTTCCGGCTGGTAGCGCCCGGACTGCCAGGAGCTGAGCGTCGCCGACGCCACCGGGGTGCCGCGGCGCAGCAGCCGGTCCTGGATCCGGTCCAGGCTCAGGCCGCTGGCCGCGATGGCCGCGCGCAAGGCCTCGTGGAACGGCATCGTCTCGGATCCGGACGTCACGTACCCCGGTCTGGAAGTCACGTACTCCAGCTCAGGTCAGGGCCGCCGTGGGGCGGAAGGGCGTTGCCCTGAAGTTTGGTCAGTCTTGCCCGGTGATTGATCAAATTTGAATGAACCTGTCAGATTTCTCAGTTGTTGCGCCGTCAATTCCCGCAAGACTGAAGGGGCTTGACCGTCTTGCCATGCTCATGAGGCCTCGCGGAAGCTGCTGTCCACTGCCGTCATGGCAGCCCCCCACCCCCTCGAATGACGGAGAGTCATGTCCCCGAGATCTTCCGCCGGGTTCGTTCTCGTCACTGCCGCCGCCCTCACCGCCGCTCTGGCCACCCCTTCGCTGGCCGCCTCGAACACCCCCGCCCAGCTCACCCAGTCCATAGCGAGCCACGAGAGCCACACGCTGCGCGGACTCGCCCGGCCCGGCAAGGTCAACGCCACCGTCTCGTCCACCAACTGGTCCGGCTACGCGGCCACGGGCTCGACCGGCGCGTACACGTCCGTGACCTCGGCCTGGACCCAGCCGACGGTCACCTGTGGCTCGGCCACCACGTACTCCTCCTTCTGGGTCGGCCTCGACGGCTACAGCAACTCCGCGCTGGAGCAGACCGGTACGGAGGCCGACTGCATCGGCGGCAAGGCCACCTACGGCGCGTGGTGGGAGGTGCTGCCCGCATCCGAGAGCGCGTACTCCGGTGTCACCGTCAAGGGCGGCGACAAGTTCACCGCGACCGTGACCTACACCGGCTCCACCTTCACCATGACCCTCGCCGACTCCACCGAGGGCTGGACGAAGACGACGACCCACGCGGGCTCGTCCGGCTTCAAGAACGCCTCCGCCGAGGTCATCGCCGAGGCCCCCGAGGTCGGCGGCTCGGTCGCGAGCCTGGCGAACTTCGGCACCGTGACCTTCACCGGGGCCAAGGCCAACGGCAGCAACCTGGACACCTTCTCGCCGAACGAGATCGTCATGACGAAGAGCAGCAGCTCCGCCGTACGGGCCCAGCCGGGCTCGATCTCCGGCGGCAGTTTCGCCGACGTCTGGAAGGCCAGCTGACCCCTGCGGCACACCGCTTCGGGCTGTCGACGGAACGCCGTCGGCAGCCTCGGCCGTTGCACCGGCAAGCGCAAACCGGCCGGGTCGTAAAGGGGTGCGGCATCCCCGGCGCACCCCTGGCGCCCTTCTTCGATTCGCCCCGGTTCAGGCCGACATCAGCAGCCGTCCGCGCCTGGCGTACGCCAGGGCCTCGGGCGTGAGCACCGGACGCGGGACGACGATGCCGCAGTCCGTGCAGACCGGGCCCGAGGAGGGTTCGTGGGCCAGGTCGTACTTCCACTGGAGGCGCTCCCCGGCGCACACCGGGCACACGGAACCCGGTTCGCGCTCCAGGGCGGCGATCAGCCGTCGCAGCACCTCGGCCAGTGATTCATGGGGGTGGAGACGGGGGTCGTCGCACCAGGCGACACCGAAGCCGCCCCAGGTCAGCCGGTGCCAGTCGTCCACGGTGCCCGGGCGGCGGAGCCCGTCGTGCTTCTCCTTCTTGCGGCGTTCGGCGAACCCGACCTCATACGCGAGCCAGACCTTGCGCGCTTCCTCCAGTTCGTCCAGTGCGGCCACGAGCCGCGCCGGGTCGGGGGAGCGGTCCTCGGGTCCGAACCCGGCCCGGGAGCTCAAGTGGTCCCAGGTCGCCCTGTGCCCATAAGGGGCGAACCGCTCAAGGCACTTGCGCAGCGAGTAGCGCCGCAGCGCCAGATCGCACCGGGGATCTCGCACCTGTCTCGCCAGACTCCGGAAACCGGCCATCGCCCTGCACCTCCGTCACACCTGCACCTGTACTTCGGTCACCTCGGCGTCGTCGTACGGACGTCGCCGAATAGACGTATCGACAAGCGATTTGGCTCCATCCGATTTCCGATGCCCCCCATAAGCGGCTCACGCCCATCCAAAACTTGACGCATGTTCATCTTCAATCCCGGGGATACCGGCGGTAACGTCCGGCCACACCCCCGTCGGTAGGAGCCGCCATGCCTCGGCGCACCCCACGTAACTTCCTCGACAGACTGAGAACTCCCGGCAGATTCCCCGGGTTCCTGAAGGCCGCATCCGTATGCGCCCTCATTGCCGCCCTTTTGTCTCCTCTTGCCCAGGGCACCGCGTCGGCGGCCACGGCCTCCAACGACTACTGCGGCGGCCAGTGCTCCGACATCCTCCCGGCCGGCGAGAACGGCAACGCCACCCTCGCCCAGATCCTCCTGAACCAGGCCTTCGGCACCCAGCCCAGTCACGCCGAGGACCAGCTCGGCCCCTACGCCAACCTGGCCACGGGCGCCTCCACGCTGACCGACGCGAAGATCAACACCTTCTTCAACGACGCCTCGTTCGGGGTCCCCGCCGCCAACGTCGCCTCGACCGAGAGCCCCAGCGGCCGCACCGATGTGACGATCGTCCGCGACAAGGCGACCGGTGTGCCGCACATCACAGGCACCACGCGCTACGGCACGGAGTACGGCGCCGGATACGCCGCCGCCGAGGACCGGCTGTGGCTGATGGACGTCTTCCGGCACGTCGGACGCGGACAGTTGACCACCTTCGCCGGCGGCGCGGCCTCCAACCAGGGCCTTGAGCAGGAGTTCTACCGCAACGCCCCGTACTCCGAGGCCGAGTTGCAGGCCCAGATCGACAACGCCGTCGCCAACAACGGCACCCGCGGCCAGCAGGCGCTCGCCGACGCCAACGCCTATCTGGCCGGCATCAACGCCTACATCGACGCCTCGGACAGCGGTCGTTACTTCCCCGGCGAGTACGTCCTCACCGGCCACAAGGACTCGATCACCAACGCCGGCACGATCGACCACTTCAAGATCACCGACCTGGTCGCGCTGGCCTCCGTCATCGGCACCCTGTTCGGCTCCGGCGGCGGCGGCGAGGTCAACAACGCGATCTCCCTGCTCGCCGCCCAGGAGAAGTACGGCGTGGAACAGGGCACCAAGGTCTGGGAGTCCTTCCGCGAACGCAACGACCCCGAGGCCGTGCTCACCGTCCACAACGGCGAGAGCTTCCCGTACGGCACCAAGCCCACCACCGCCCTGGGCGAGGCCCTGCCGGACGCCGGTTCGGTGACCACCCAGCCACTCGTCTACGACGCCACCGGCACCGGCGCCGACCAGAGCGCGAACGCCGCCTCCGCCGCGGCGACCGCCACCGCCCTCAGCTCCGCCAAGCGCGGGATGTCCAACGCCCTTGTGGTGAGCGGCAAATACACCGCGAGCGGCCACCCGATCGCCGTCTTCGGACCCCAAACGGGCTACTTCGCACCGCAGTTGCTCATGCTCCAGGAGATCCAGGGCCCGGGCATCAGCGCCCGCGGCGCCTCCTTCGCGGGCCTGAGCATGTACGTCGAACTCGGCCGCGGCCAGGACTACTCGTGGTCCGCCACGACCTCCGGCCAGGACATCATCGACACCTACGCCGTCGAACTCTGCCAGGACGACTACCACTACCTCTTCCACGGCGCCTGCACGGCCATGGAGGAGATCGAGCAGAAGAACACCTGGGCGCCCACCACGGCCGACGGCACCGCTGCCGGGTCGTACACCATGAAGGTGTGGAAGACGGAGTACGGACCCGTCGAGTACCGGGCGACCGTCGGCGGGAAAAAGGTCGCCTACACCACCCTGCGCTCCAGCTACATGCATGAGGCCGACTCGATCATCGGCTTCCAGATGCTCAACGACCCCGACTACGTGAAGAGTCCGGCGACCTTCCAGAGCGCCGCCCAGCACATCAACTTCACGTTCAACTGGTTCTACGCCGACTCCTCGCACACCGCGTACTACAACAGCGGCAACAACCCGGTGCGGGCCAGCGGTGTCGACCCCGAGTTCCCGGTCTGGGGCCAGGCCGCCTACGAGTGGCAGAACTGGGACCCCACCACCAACACGTCCGACTACACCCCGGCCTCCGCGCACCCCAACTCCATCGACCAGGACTACTACATCTCCTGGAACAACAAACAGGCCCTCAACTACACGACGGCCAGTTGGGGTGACGGGTCCGTCCATCGCGGCAATCTCCTCGACGACCGGGTGAAGAAACTCGTCGCGGCCGGCGGGATCACCAGATCCTCGCTGGTGAAGGCGATGTCCGACGCCTCGCTCACCGACCTGCGCGCCGAGGACGTGCTGCCCGACATGCTGAAGGTGATCAACAGCAGTACGGTCACCGACACCACCGCCGCCGCGGCCGTCACCAAGCTCCAGACCTGGCTCACCGCCGGCGGCAAACGCACCGAGACCTCGGCCGGCTCCAAGACCTACGCCAACGCCGACGCCATCCGGATCCTCGACGCCTGGTGGCCGGCGCTGGTGAAGGCCGAGTTCCAACCCGGCCTCGGTGACACCCTGTACACCGCCCTCACCAACAACCTGTACATCGACGAGACCCCCTCGGCCGCCCACGGCCCGACCGGGTCGCACGCCGGAAGCTCCTTCCAGTACGGCTGGTGGAGCTACGTCGACAAGGACCTCCGGTCGGTGCTCGGGCAGACCGTGTCCGGACCGCTGGCCCAGCAGTACTGCGGTGGCGGCAGCCTCAGCGCCTGCCGGGACATCCTCATCAGCACACTGAAGACGGCGGCCGGCGCCACCGCGGCCACGGTCTACCCCGGGGACTCGCTGTGCTCGGCGGGCGACCAGTGGTGTGCCGACTCGATCGTCCAGCGCACGCTGGGCGGCATCAAGCACTACAACATCAGTTGGCAGAACCGGCCCACCTTCCAGCAAGTGGTGGAGTTCACCTCACACCGGTGACGCCGTAGCGGTGGCGGGCCGGTCGATCCGGCCCGCCGCCAGCACCACCCGGGCGAGTTCGGGGTGCACGATGTCGCTGTGCGCCCCGGTCGGCGGACCGCCGTGGCACACCACCGAGCAGACGTCGACGTTCACACACCCCGAGTCCGGCAGCGGCGAGTCGAGCGCCTCGGCCAGCGTCAGCGACCGGGTGCCCGGCACCGCCCGCACCCCGTCGTGGCCCATCGCGCCCCACTTGTCGCCCAGCACCCGGACGATGTCGACGGCGGCGAACGAGCAGTCGTCGTCCGCCATCCGCGAGGCCAGCGGGTAGATCGTGCCGAGCGCCGAGTCGCAGTGCGAGTAGCAGCACACCAACGGCCCGTCCACGCGGTTCTGTTGACCTTGCAGCACACCCCCGGTACGCGGGTCGTCCGGCAGCCGGGCGGCGAACGCGTAGTGGGAGAAGGCCCCTTGGAGCAGCGTCACCGACTTGACCGAGTGCACTCCCTCGGGCAGACCCCGGAGCGCGAACGACACCAGACGCCCGCCGAAACTGTGCCCCACGAGATGCACCCGCACCTCCGGCGCCACCGCCGCGAGCCGCCCGACCACCGGGCCCAGACCCCGCTCGCCGACCGTGCCCGCGCGCCGTTTCATCGCGTAGTAGGCCGCCTGCCGCAGCAGCTCCCGCGCGCCCTTCCACGGGTTCGGCAGCGCGAACTCCGTGACCGGGCCTGGCGATTGCGGTGTCTCCAGGTGGGCCAGCGCCTGCGCGAACTGCTCGCAGACCTCGGCCGTGCGGCCGACGGCGAACATCCTCGGCTCGCACTGCGGCACCCCCTCCGCGAGCGTGTCCGCGCCGAACAGCGCCTGCGGCCCCGGCGCCACCACCTCCACCAGCGTCCGCACCAGCCGCCCGAACTCCTCCAACTCGGCTTCCTGTGAAGGCTGTTGGTCCAGCATCCGGGCGATCTGGTCGATCACCGGAGCCTTGCCCGGAAAGGCGTCGAGGAGTGCGTGCCGGGCGTCGTCGTCGAGCGCCGGCCGCGTCGACTCCGCCACGGCGGCCGGTGATCGGGGGAAATTCGGAATCGGCTGGTCCGGGAACTCCATGGATGGCCAGATCACGCCCACGTACCCGATCCGCGCCTTCGGCGCGAGGCGCGGGACCGGCGCGAAGAACCGGCTGTAGAGCCGGGTCGCGCCGGCGCGTTGGCTGTTCCACCCGTGCGAGAAGACGATCAGGTCACCGACCCCGCGCTGCCGCACCTCGCTCAGCAGCCGATCGCGTTCTCGCTGGTCGACGTCTCCGTCGGCGTCGAAGGTCAACTCCCAGTAAGGGCTCACACTCATCGCCGGATCCGCCATGACCGGCCTCCTCGTCCCCCGGAGCGGTTCGATGTGGGCGCATCGTCCCGCTACCGGTGAAGATTGGCCATACGTCGCGAGTCACTTGTAGAGGAGGTATTCAGTTCGAACCCGTCGGAACGCCTTCAACTCCGCCTGCCAGCCCGCCACCACCTCGTCCGTACTCGCCCCCGCGTCGATCGCCGTCCGCACCCGCGCGGACCCGGTGAGCCTGTCGATCCAGTGGTCCGAACGCCAACCGAAGCCGCTCCAGACCTTCTTGGCGGTCACGAGCAGCGCGATCCCGGTGCGGACCGGGTCGTACGCGGCCCGGTCGTGCACATGGATCTGGACCCCGCCGACGGTCTTGCCCTGGAACTTGGAGAAGGTGGGCGCGAAGTAGGCCTCCCTGAAGTGCACGCCGGGCAGGGCGAGTTGATTCACCGCGGCGGCCCAGCGTCCGTCGATGCCCTCCGCGCCGAGCAGTTCGAAGGGACGGGTCGTGCCGCGCCCCTCGGACAGGTTCGTCCCCTCGAAGAGACACGTCCCGGAGTACACGAGCGCGGTGTCCGGCGTCGGCATGTTGGGGCTCGGCGGCACCCACGGAAGCGACCAGGCGTCGTAGAACTCCGACCGCTTCCAGCCCGTCATCAGTACGGTCTCCAGGGGGACGGGCTTGGTCAGGAACTCTCCGTTGAACAGCCGCGCCAGCTCGGCGACCGTCATTCCGTGTGTCTGCGCGATCGGCTTGCGGCCGACGAAGGTCGCGAACTCCTTGTGCAGGACGGGGCCTTGGGCGCTGCGGCCGGTGACCGGGTTCGGACGGTCGAGCACGACGAAGCGCTTGCCGGCGAGTCGGGCCGCCTCCATGCAGTCGTACAGGGTCCAGATATAGGTGTAGAAGCGGGCGCCCACGTCCTGGATGTCGAAGACGACGGTGTCGACGCCGGCGGTCCTGAAGATGTCGGCGAGGGGCTGACCGCTCTTCAAGTACGTGTCGTACACGGGGAGTTCGGTGGCCGGGTCGGTGTAGTGGCCCTCGGAGCCGCCGGCCTGTGCGGTGCCTCGGAAGCCGTGTTCCGGGCCGAAGACCGCGACCAGGTTCACATGGGGGCTGGCGTGCATGACGTCGACGATGTGATGGGTGTCTCTGGTGATGCCGGTGGGGTTGGTGACGATTCCGATGCGTCGGCCGTTGAGCTGGGCGTAGTCGTGTGCGGCCAGGTTCTCGAAGCCGGTGCGCAGGTCGGGAGCCTTGGGGAGTGCGGGGGTGAGGGTTGCCGCCGGGGTCGCTGCCAGGAGGGTTCTTCTGGTGAGGGGCATGTCGGCACGGTAGGGGCTGCCGCAGGTGGTTCGTAGGATGCGACTCGGTCGTCGTTGCTCGCGTCCGTGCGGCGGAGCCGCCCACGGACGCAGCCCCGCACCCCTGAAGGACTTGCCCTTCCGGTGTTACATACCGACCGGTTAGTCTGGCTGGGCAGGGGAGCCGCAGTCGAAGGAGATTGATGGTGGAAGCCGTTCAGGGTGCCGGGGTAGTCGTCACGGGGGCCGGGGGTGGCATCGGGGCCGCGCTCGCTCGGCGGTTCGCCGCCGAAGGGGCCCGGGTCGTCGTCAACGATCTGGACGGTGAGCGGGCGAAAGCCGTCGCCGACGAGATCGGCGGGATCGCCGTGCCGGGGGACGCCTCCGCCGTCGTGGGTGCGGCCCGGGACGCTCTCGGTGGGACCGTCGACGTCTACTGCGCCAATGCCGGGGTCGGCTCCGGCGGGTCGGAAGCGGCCGGTGAGAGCGTCTGGGCACAGGCCTGGGACGTGAACGTCATGGCTCATGTGCGGGCCGCGGAGGCGTTGATTCCGGGGTGGCTGGAGCGCGGCGACGGACGGTTCGTGTCCACCGTGTCGGCCGCCGGGCTGCTCACCATGATCGGGGCCGCGCCCTACAGCGTCACCAAGCACGGCGCGTACGCCTTCGCCGAGTGGCTGTCCCTGACGTACCGGCACAAGGGGATCAAGGTCCACGCGATCTGCCCGCAAGGGGTTCGCACCGACATGCTCGCCGCCAGCGGCAGCGCGGGTGACCTGGTGCTTCAGCCCACCGCGATCGAGCCCGACGCCGTGGCCGACGCCCTGATGAAGGGGATCGAGGAGGAGCGCTTCCTGATCCTGCCGCACCCCGAGGTCGCCGGGTTCTACCAGCACAGGGCCGCCGAACCGGATCGCTGGCTGACCACCATGAACCACATCCAGCAGAAGTGGGAGGCCGGGGAATGACCGACTCCCTGTACGCCGCCAAGCCCTGGGTGGGGCTGCTGAACGAGGCCCAGCGAGGGGCGATCAGCCCTGACGACTCCTTGGTGCATGCCCTGCGGAGGGTGGTCGCCGAGACGCCCGACCGCACCTTCCTCACCTACTTCGACGGCCGGCTCAGCTATCGCGAGGTCGACGAACTGAGCGATTCCGTCGCCGGATATCTGGCCGCGCGGGGTCTTGAGCACGGTGACCGGGTCGCCGTGCTGCTGCAGAACTCGCCGCACTTCGTGATCGCCCTGCTCGGTGCCTGGAAGGCGGGCGCGATCGTCGTCCCCGTCAACCCGATGTACAAGTCGGGGGAGGTCACCCACGTCCTGCGGGACGGTGAGGTGGCCGCGCTGATCTGTTCCGACCGGGCCTGGGAGTCGTATCTGCGCGAGACGGCGGCCGCGGTCGAGGAGAGCGGGTCGCCGGTGCGGATCGTGCTCACCGGGTGCGAGCTGGATTTCCAGACTCGTGGGGACGCGCGCGTGCTCACCTTCGAACGGTTGCCGCAGGCCTCCGACGCCGAGGACCTGGTGGCCGTCGCCAAGGAGGGACACAAGGCGCCCGACGGACGTGAACTCGCCCCCTCCGACATCGCGTTGATCAGCTACACCTCGGGGACGAGCGGTGCTCCGAAGGGGGCCACCAACACCCACGGCAACATCCTGTACAACGCCGAACGCCAGCGCACCGGGCTCGGACTGCCGGACGCGCCGGTGTACTTCGCGATGGCGCCGCTGTTCCACATCACCGGGATGGTGTGCCAGTTGGGCGCGTCCCTCGTCAGCGGGGGCTCGCTGGTGCTGGTGTACCGGTTCGAGGGCGGGGTCGTGCTCGACGCGTTCGCCGAGCACCGGCCGCACTACACGGTCGGCCCGTCGACCGCCTTCATGGCGCTCGCCGCGCACCCGGCCGTCACGCCGGACCACTTCGCGTCC
Source organism: Streptomyces sp. MBT65 (assembly GCF_016612545.1). Classification (GTDB taxonomy): domain Bacteria; phylum Actinomycetota; class Actinomycetes; order Streptomycetales; family Streptomycetaceae; genus Streptomyces. The sequence continues at coordinate 19,383 of NZ_JAENRY010000288.1, forward strand.
TTCCGGAACATCTCCTCCGGTGGCGCGCCGCTGCCGCCCGCCCTGGTGGAGAAGTTCCGGGCCGGCTTCGGGCCGTACATCCGCAACGGCTACGGCCTCACCGAGTGCACCGCGCCCTGCGCGTCCGTGCCGCCCCAGCTGGAGGCGCCCGTCGACCCCGCGTCCGGGACGCTGGCGGTGGGCGTGCCGGGGCCCGACAGCGTCGTACGGATCGTCGACGACCGGGGCGAGGAGGTGCCCTTCGGGGAGCAGGGCGAGATCGTGGTGCGCGGGCCGCAGGTCGTGCCCGGGTACTGGCGGCGCCCCGAGGCCACCGCCGAGACCTTCCCGGACGGTGAACTGCGCACCGGGGACATCGGGTTCATGGACCCGGAGGGCTGGCTGTACGTCGTCGACCGCAAGAAGGACATGATCAACGCGTCCGGCTTCAAGGTGTGGCCGCGCGAGGTCGAGGACGTGCTGTACACCCACCCGGCGGTGCGCGAGGCGGCCGTCGTCGGGGTGCCCGACGGGTACCGGGGCGAGACCGTGAAGGCGTACATCAGCCTCCGGCCGGGCGCCGAAACCGACCCCGATGAATTCGCCGTGTACTGCAAGGAGAGACTGGCCGCCTACAAATACCCGCGCCAGGTGGAGATCCTGCCCGACCTGCCCAAGACGGCAAGTGGGAAGATCCTCCGGCGGGAACTGCGTTCCCGGTCGCACGACAGCGAGTGAACAGTCAGAAAAGGCAGGTGGCGGCAGTGCCCAGGACGACCGACGGAGACGGGGCCCCTGTCCCGCAGCGGCTCCTCGCCGCCGCCACCCGGCTTTTCGCCGAGCAGGGCTACGACCGCACCTCGGTGCAGGAGATCGTCGAGGCGGCGGGCGTCACCAAGGGGGCGCTCTACCACTACTTCGGCTCCAAGGACGACCTCCTGCACGAGGTGTACGCGCGCGTGCTGCGCGTCCAGCAGGAGCGCCTCGAGGTGTTCGCGAACGCCGACGAGCCGATCGAGAAGCGGCTGCGGGCCGCGGCGGCGGACGTCGTGGTGACGACGATCGACAATCTCGACGACGCGTCGATCTTCTTCCGGTCCATGCACCATCTGAGCCCGGAGAAGAACAAGCAGGTACGGGCCGAGCGCCGGCGCTACCACGAGCGCTTCCGCGGGCTCGTCGAGGAGGGCCAGCGCGAGGGCGTCTTCTCCACGGCGACCCCGGCGGACCTCGTCGTGGACTACCACTTCGGCTCGGTCCACCACCTGTCGACCTGGTACCGCCCCGGCGGCCCCATGTCCCCCCAGCAGGTCGCCGACCACCTCGCGGACCTGCTGATGCGGGCACTGCGACCGTAGCCCTACGGCTGTTTGCCCAGGCCCGTTGGCTTTACGGCTCGGGCGTCGGCCCCAGTCCCGCCTCCCGCGCCCACGCGACCGCCTGCGTGCGGTCCGCGACGCCCAGCTTGGCCAGGACCGCCGACATGTGGTTGCTGACCGTCTTCGGGGACAGGCCCAGGCGGGCGGCCACGACCGAGTTGGGCTGCCCCGCGGCGATCAGGGCGAGGACGTCCCGTTCGCGCGGGGTGAGGGTCGGGCACGGGTCGGGGCGGTCGGGGGGCGCGCTGAGCCGGCCGAGCACGCGCCGGGCGACACCGGGACCGAAGATCGCCTCACCGGCGGCCACCGCCCGGATCGCCCGCACGATCTCGTCCTGGCCCGCGCCCTTGAGGACATAGCCCAGCGCGCCCGCCCGCATCGCGGCGAACACCGAGTCGTCCTCCTCGACCATGGTGAGCATCAGCACGGCCACCCGGGGCGCCACCCGGCCGATCTCCCGGGTCGCCTCGATGCCGTT
>NZ_JAENRY010000289.1 GCF_016612545.1 Streptomyces sp. MBT65
CCGTGGTGACCTCCACCACCGTGACCGCCACCACCCCCGTGATGGCCTCCGCCACCGCCGTTGTGACCGCCACCTCCGTGGTGACCCCCTCCACCACCGTGATGGCCACCGCCACCACCATGGTGACCCCCGCCGCCCGGAGGCGTGCCGTGGTCGTGGCCGCCCCCGCTCCAACTCCCGTCGTTGGCGCAGTCGTTGCCGGTCGCGGCGTTGCCGATGCCGATGACGTCGACGCTGTTGCCGCACACGTTCACCGGCACGTCGATCGGTACCTGGACGTGGTTGCCCGAGCCGACACCGGGCGAGCCGGAGGCGTGTCCGCCGGCGTGCGCGCCCCCTGAGCCGCCGTGCGCTCCGTGTCCGCCGGAACCGCCGTGTCCACCGGAACCGCCATGGCCGGCGGAGCCACCGGAACCGTAGCCACCGCCGTAGCCGCCCGAGCCGTAACCACCGCCGTCGCCGTAACCACCGCCCGACGAGCCATGACCGCCGCCATGAGCACCGCCATGGCCGCTACCGCCGGTGCTGCCCCCGCCCTGGTTGCCGCACTTGTTGCCGACCGCCGGGTTGAGGATCCCGACCACGTTCACGGTGTTGCCGCAGACGTTGACCGGCACGTGCACCGGTGCCTGCACGGTGTTGCCGGACAGTACGCCCGGCGAGTCCGAAGTGGAGCCGACGGCGCCCGAGTCCGCGTGGGCGACACCGCCCGCGGCGGCGATCACCCCGGTCGCGGCCGCCATGGTCATCAAGCTCTTTCGAGTGACCTGTCGCATTGCTGAATTCCCCCCTGCCTTTATTCCTGACTGAAATTCCTCACGCGATTTCTCGCGCAAAGACCGTCGGCCCCGGAGCGCATGGCGCGCGCTCCGGGGCCGAGGACGTGGTCACCCCTCAGAGGGGCGACGTCACTTGTTGACGCAGGTGTTGCCGAAGGCGGGGTTCAGCAGACCGATCACCGAGATCGTGTTGCCGCACACGTTCACCGGGACGTGCACGGGCACCTGGATGACGTTGCCGGAAACGACACCCGGGGAGTGCACGGCGGCACCCTGGGCACCCGCGTCGGCGACGGCCAGGCCCGCTCCCGCGAGAACCAGGCCACCGGTGGCAGCCGCAGCGGCGACGACCTTCTTGATCATTATTCCTCCTTGTTGGCAAAAGCGATCTCGTGTTGCCGATCGCATCACCTGTAACGAGGAGGGAGTAATGGAGCTACGAGCTTATGAGCACATTCACTCGTCCCAGTCACCCCCGCACGCGCGATCGATTACCGCCGTCAACGCGTGCTTCACGACGTCACGACGCATGCTTCACGACGTCACGGCGCGTGCAGAACCGCGTCACGACACGCGCCGCACGACATCACGACGCGTCGATGAACCGGTCCAGCACTCGCACCCCGAACTTCAGCCCTTCCACCGGCACCCGCTCGTCGACCCCGTGGAACATGCCCGCGAAGTCCAGCTCCGGCGGCAGCTTGAGCGGGGCGAAGCCGAAGCCTCGGATGCCCAGGTCGTCGAAGGACTTGGCGTCCGTACCGCCGGAGAGCATGTACGGGATCGCCTTCGCGGTCGGGTCCTCGGCAAGCAGCGAGGACTGCATGGCCTCGACCAGTGGCCCGTCGAAGGAGGTCTCCAGGGCCTTGTCGGAGTGCGTGCCCTCACGCTTCACGTTCGGCCCGAGAATCCGGTCGAGGTCGGCGAAGAACTCCTCCTTGTGCCCGGGCAGGAACCGCCCGTCGACGTGCGCGGTGGCCTCGCCGGGGATGACGTTGACCTTGTAACCGGCGTTCAGCTGCGTCGGGTTGGCGGTGTTGCTGAGCGTGGCGCCGATCAGCTTGGCGATGCCTCCGAGCCGCTTGAGGGTGGACTCCATGTCCTCGGGGTCGAGCTGGGTGCCGAGCGCGTCGCCCAGTTCGTCGAGGAAGGCCCGCGTCGTCTTCGTGACCCGTACCGGGAACTTGTGCCGGCCGATACGGGCGACCGCCTCCGACAGCTCGGTGATCGCGTTGTCCCGGTGGATCATCGACCCGTGCCCGGCGGTGCCGGCCACGGTCAGCTTCATCCAGTGCATGCCCTTCTCGGCCGTCTGGATCAGATAGAGCCGCCGCTCCTCGCTCACCGTGAACGAGAACCCGCCGACCTCGCTGATGCCCTCGGTGACACCGTCGAACAGCTCGGGGTGGTTGTCGACGAGGTGCCGCGCCCCGTACGTACCGCCCGCCTCCTCGTCCGCGAGGAACGCGACCACGATGTCGCGCGGAGGCCTGCGCCCGCCGCGCAGCCGGTCGCGGACGACCGCCAGGGTCATCGCGTCCATGTCCTTCATGTCGACCGCGCCACGCCCCCACACGCACCCGTCGGCGACCTCGCCGGAGAAGGGGTGGTGGGTCCAGTCCGCCGCGTTCGCCGGTACGACGTCCAGGTGGCCGTGGATGAGGAGCGCGGGCCGGGAGGGGTCCGTGCCCTCGATCCGGGCGACCGTGGAGGCGCGTCCGGGGTGCGACTCGAAGATCTGCGGTTCGAGGCCCACCTCGGCGAGCTGCTCGGCGACGTACTCGGCCGCCTTGCGCTCCGCCGGCCCCGAGTGGTCGCCGTAGTTGCTGGTGTCGAACCGGATCAGCTCGCGGCAGAGGTCCACGACCTCGTCCTCACCGGTGACGCCCTTGGCCGTGTCCGTGTCGCTCACGCTGCTTCCTCCCACTGCTGTCACTGCCGGCGGTTCCCCCTCATCCTCTCTCTCCGGCCGGTCGCACCCAAGCCCCGTCCAGGCCCGTCACACGCCGTTCACGCGGGACGGGGGTGGGAACAGGGGGTGATCGGCCACCCCCGGAAGCCTGGTAATGTTTCCTTCGTCGCCGCGGGGGAAACCACGCGCGACAGACACCTTGTCCGGGTGGCGGAATGGCAGACGCGCTAGCTTGAGGTGCTAGTGCCCTTTATCGGGCGTGGGGGTTCAAGTCCCCCCTCGGACACATCGTCGGCGAGGGCCGCGACCACCAAGGTCGCGGCCCTCGCCGGTTTTGTGGGGGATGTCTCCCCCGGCCCGAAGATCACCAGGTCAGAGCGTCGCCGGACGCTCACGGAGTGCCTCCGTTCGGCTTCCCCGAGTGGCCGTCGGCGGGCGGGGCGCCTAGCGTCGTACTAAAATTTCCGGCTTGTTACGGAACGGAGCTGGAGCCGGACAACCCCAGGCATACCTGCGGGCCCGCCAGCACCCCGGAAGTTTCCGGGTTCGAGACGCGAGGACCGATGGCAGCCATACACGAGAGCAGTGCTCTCGGGCTTGACGAAGAGATCCGCACACAGTTCGGCGATACGGCACGATTCTCCGCGGCGCCCGCCGCCTCGGCCCGCACGCTGGTCGACATTTTCGACGCGTCCGTGCGGTCGTATCCCGACGAGCTCGCCCTGGACGACGGCACCGTCCGTCTCACCTACCGTGCGCTGGCCGTCGAGGTCGAGACCCTGCGTCGCACCCTGGCCGCCGCCGGTGTCGGCCTCGGCGACCGGGTCGGCGTGCGCGTCCCGTCCGGGACCAACGACCTCTACATCGCGATCCTCGCCGTCCTCGCCGCCGGTGCCGCCTACGTCCCCGTCGACGCCGAGGACCCGGACGAGCGGGCCGAGCTGGTGTTCGGCGAGGCCGATGTCCGGGCCGTCATCGGCGCCGAGCACGCGCTGACCGTGCTCGGGCACAGTGACGTCCCGGCCGCCCGGCCCGGTGTCGAGCAGGACGCGTGGATCATCTTCACCTCCGGCTCCACCGGCAAGCCCAAGGGCGTCGCCGTCACCCACCGCAGCGCTGCGGCCTTCGTGGACGCCGAGGCGGCCCTGTTCCTCACCGAGGACCCCATCGGTCCGGGTGACAGGGTCATGGCGGGGCTGTCCGTCGCCTTCGACGCGTCCTGCGAGGAGATGTGGCTCGCCTGGCGCTACGGCGCCTGCCTGGTGCCCGTCCCCCGCTCCCAGGTCCGCAGCGGCGCCGACCTCGGCCCCTGGCTGGTGGACCAGGACATCAGCGTCGTCTCGACCGTGCCGACCCTGGCCTCCCTGTGGGAGCCGGAGGCGCTGAACGACGTACGCCTGCTGATCTTCGGTGGTGAGGCCTGCCCGCCCGAGCTGGTGCAGCGGCTGGTCACCGAGGGCCGTGAGGTCTGGAACACCTACGGGCCGACCGAGGCGACCGTCGTCGCCTGCGCCTCCCTGATGACCGGCGACGAGCCGATCCGTATCGGACTCCCCCTGAACGGCTGGGAGTTGGCCGTCGTCGACGAGGCCGGGGTGCCCGTACCGATGGGCGGCAGCGGCCAGTTGGTGATCGGCGGGGTCGGTCTCGCCCGCTACCTCGACCCCGAGAAGGACGCGGAGAAGTACGCGCCTCTCGAGTCGCTGGGCTGGGAACGGGCGTACCGCAGCGGTGACTTGGTGAAGGCCGAGCCCGAGGGCCTGATTTTCCTCGGCCGTGCCGACGAACAGATCAAACTCGGCGGACGCCGGATCGAGTTGGGCGAGGTCGACGCGGCCCTCCAGGCACTGCCCGGAGTCGCGGGCGCCGCGGCCGCCGTACGAACTGCCCGCAGTGGCAACCAACTTCTCGTCGGCTATGTCGTCACGCAGGAGGGCTGGGACCAGGCCGCCGCCGTAGAGAAGCTGCGGGCCGAACTGCCCGCCGCACTCGTGCCGTTGATCGCGCCGGTCGAGGACCTCCCGACCCGCACCTCCGGCAAGGTGGACCGCAACGCACTGCCCTGGCCGCTCGAAGGCCTGGAGACCGGTGGCGCCAAGGAGCAGCTCTACGGCACGGAGGCCTGGCTCGCCGAGCAGTGGGCCGAGGTGCTGGGCATCCCCGTGAGCAGCGCGGCAGACGACTTCTTCGCGATCGGCGGCGGCAGCCTGGCCGCCGCCCAGCTGACCACCCGGCTGCGCACCCGCTACCCGAGCGCGGCCGTCCTCGACATCTACCAGCAGCCCACGCTCCGCAAGTTGGCCCGCCACCTGGAGGACTCGGCGCAGGGCGACGGCACGGCACGCGAGATCGCGCCGGTGCCGACCCGCGCCAAGGTGATCCAACTCCTCGCTCTGGTGCCCCTGTTCACCCTGGTCGGCCTGCGCTGGACGGTGGCACTGGCCGCCCTCGGCAACGTACTGGGCGGCTACGCCTGGCTGCCCACCGCCTCCTGGTGGCTGGTCGCCGCCGGGGCACTGCTCCTCTTCAGCCCGCCCGGCCGGCTCGCGATCTCCGCGGGCGGCGCACGCCTGCTGCTGCGAGGCGTGAAGCCGGGACGCTACGACCGCGGTGGCAGCGTCCACCTGCGGCTGTGGGCGGCGGAGCGGCTGGCCGAGTTCAGCGGCGCGACCGCGCTGACCGGCTCCTGGCTGGAGCGGTACGCGCGTGCCCTCGGCGCAAAGGTCGGGCCCGACGTCGACCTGCACTCCCTCCCCCCGGTCACCGGCATGCTCAAGCTGGGCCGCGGTGCCGCCGTCGAGTCCGAGGTGGACCTGTCCGGCTACTGGCTGGACGGCGACCGCCTGGAGATCGGCCCGACCAAGATCGGCGCGCACGCCGTCGTCGGCACGCGCAGCATGCTGTTCCCCGGCGCCCGGGTGGGCAAGCGGGCCGAGGTGGCGCCGGGTTCGGCCGTCACCGGCACGATCCCGACCGGCCAGCGCTGGGCGGGCGCCCCCGCCGTCAAGCTCGGCAAGGCCAAGCACAACTGGCCCAAGCAGCGCCCCCAGCGGGGCACGTACTGGCGCGTGATGTACGGCCTTACGGGCTTCGCGCTCACCATGCTGCCGGTCGTCGCGGGCGCCGTAGCACTCCTGGTGACCAGCCTGTTCGTGGCACCGGGCGACGGTCTCGGCGAGGCACTGCGGGGCGCGTCCCTGGCCCTGGTCCCGGCGACGCTCGCCTTCGGGCTGACGTACGCGCTGCTGATCCTGATCGGTGTACGGCTGCTCAGCCTCGGCCTGCGCGAGGGTACGCACCCCACGCACAGCCGGATCGGCTGGCAGGCGTGGACGGTCACACAGCTGATGGACCTCTCCCGCGAGACCCTGTTCCCGCTGTACGCCGGGCTGGCCACGCCGGTGTGGCTGCGGCTGCTCGGGATGCGGATCGGGCGCGGCGCCGAGGTGTCGACCGTGCTCGCGCTGCCGAGCCTGACGACCGTCGGTGAGGGCGCGTTCCTGGCCGACGACACGTTGACCGCGCCGTACGAACTCGGTGGTGGCTGGGTGCGGATCGGGCGGGCCGAGATCGGGCGGCGGGCGTTCCTCGGGAACTCCGGGATGACCGCGCCCGGGCGGAGCGTGCCGGACGGCGGGCTCGTCGGGGTGTTGTCGGCGACGCCGAAGAAGGCGAAGAAGGGCACGTCGTATCTGGGCCTGCCGCCGGTGAAGCTGCCGCGCAGCACGAGCGGCGGCGACCAGAGCCGGACGTACGACCCGCCGGCCAAGCTGCTGTGGGCGCGCGGGCTGGTCGAGCTGTGCCGGATCGTGCCGGTGTTCTGCTCGGCGGGTCTCGCCGTGCTGACGGTGGCCGCGCTGTGCGCGCTGGGGGTGTGGGCGCCGCTGCTGTCGGGGCTCGTGCTGCTGGCGGTGGGTGGTCTGGCCGGGCTGATCTCGATCGTGGCCAAGTGGACCCTCGTGGGACGGCACCACGGTGCCGAGCACCCGCTGTGGAGCGGTTACGTGTGGCGCAACGAGCTGGCGGACACCTTCGTCGAGGTCGTGGCGGTGCCGTGGCTGGCCGGGTCCGTGCCGGGTACCCCGGTGCTGACGGCCTGGCTGCGCGGGCTCGGCGCGCACATCGGCAAGGGCGTCTGGGTGGAGAGCTACTGGCTGCCCGAGACCGACCTGGTGACCTTGGAGGACGCCTCCACGGTGAACCGCGGCTGTGTGCTCCAGACGCACCTCTTCCACGACCGGATCTTGCGGACGGATACTGTGGTCCTCCGTGCGGGCGCGACGCTGGGTCCTGGCGGAATCGTCCTGCCCGGCAGCGAGGTCGGGGCGCGCACCACTCTGGGCCCCGCGTCACTCGTGATGGCGGGGGAGTCCGTTCCGGACGACACCCGCTGGCTGGGCAATCCGATCGAGTCATGGCGATCCTGAGGACAGGTCACGCGGCGTCGGCTTCGGAGGGCGGTGCACGGGTACGAGATACGAGCACAGCGCAGGGAGCAGACGCAGCAGTGACCGTTCAGCAGGCGGCAGGTCCGGACCCGTACTTCCCGGCAAACGGCGATGCCCGCTACCGGGTGCACCGCTATGAGCTGGCGCTGGACTACCGCCCCGGCCCCAACCGGCTGGCCGGCACGGCCCGTATCAACGCCATAGCGGGCCGTGCGCCGCTGCCCGAATTCCAGCTGAACCTGGGCGACTTCAAGATCGGCCGGATCCGGGTGGACGGCCGCCAGCCGCACTACACGCACCGCGGCGGCCGACTCCGCGTCCGGCCCGCGAAGCCGCTGCGGGCCGGTGCCGCGTTCACCGTCGAGGTGCACTGGTCGGGCAATCCCAAGCCGGTCGCCAGTCCCTGGGGCGGCCTGGGCTGGGAGGAGTTGACCGACGGGGCGCTGGTGGCGAGCCAGCCGATCGGGGCGCCGTCCTGGTACCCGTGCAACGACCGGCCCGCCGACAAGGCCTCGTACCAGATCTCGATCACCACGCCGTCCGCGTACGCGGTGGTGGCGGGCGGCAGGCTGCTGACCCGAACTACCAAGGCTTCGACGACCACTTGGGTGTACGAGCAGTCGGCGCCGACGTCGAGTTATCTGGTCGGGCTGTCGATCGGGAAGTACCAGACGGTACTGCTCGGCGACCCCGGGCTCGGTGGCGTCCCGCAGCACGGGCACATCCCGTCGGATCTACTCCCGGAGTTCTCAAGGGACTTCGCGCGGCAGCCGGCGATGATGGAGCTGTTCCAGGACCTGTTCGGGCCGTACCCCTTCGACGAGTACGCGGTCGTGGTGACGGAGGAGGAACTCGATGTCCCCGTCGAGGCACAGGGGTTGTCGCTGTTCGGCGCCAACCACGTTGACGGGGCCCGGGGTTCGGAACGGCTCGTCGCGCACGAGCTGGCGCACCAGTGGTTCGGCAACAGTGTGTCCATCGCCGACTGGCGGCACATCTGGCTGAACGAGGGCTTCGCGAAGTACGCGGAGTGGCTGTGGTCCGAGCGCTCGGGCGGCCGTACGGCCCATCAACACGCCGCCGCCGCACACCGGTTGCTGTCCACGCTCCCCCAGGATCTGCGGCTCGCCGACCCCGGCCGCAAGTCGATGTTCGACGACCGGCTCTACGAACGCGGCGGGGTCACCGTCCACGCGGTGCGCTGCGCGCTGGGCGACATCGCGTTCTTCCGCATGCTGCGCGGCTGGGCCAACCAGCACCGCAACGGCACGGTGACGACGGCGACTTTCACGTCCCATGCGTCGCGGTTCACTTCCGAGCCGTTGGATCAGCTTTTTGATGCGTGGGTCCATGGGACGCGGTTGCCTCCGATGCCTTCGGCGGAGACGGGGATCGCGGTCTGAGCGGTCAACTCCGTTGCGGGTAGGGAGCTGACGGAGTATCAAGTGGCTTCACGGGGGTGAGGTCATGACGTCTGCGTGGAGCCGGGGGTTCGCGGAGACGGGTGAGTGGCTGGAGGTCTACGGGGAGACCGAGCCGCAGTCCATTCCGCTGGAGAAACTACTCACCACGGAGATTGACACCGCACACCCGTTCACAGCGTTCCTGTACATCTGGACGTTCGGGTACCCGGAGGGCTACACACCGCAGGCCGAGGTCAGGCTGCTGTTCCCAGCCGCCGACGACTGGCGGGTGAAGGACGTCCAGGCTCTCGTGTACCACCTACCGCCGGTGCAGGACGAGCACACCTGGCGCACCGCGCTGGCAGAGGACCTGCAGGCAGTCAAACCTGCGCTGGAGGTCGCAGGCAAGATCACGGCCACGCTGGCTGGCTTACCCGAACTGAACACTGCGGCGGCCACGATCGCCCATCTGAAGATGCGAAGCGCGCCTCAGCTCAAGAAGGACGGCTGGTACGCGAAGAGGGTCCACCGGACCGTCGACGGAAAACTGCACCACGGGGTCGCGTGGGTACTGCCTGCGAAGTTCGTGGAACAGATCGGTACCCGGGTCACCGGAGCCCTCCTGGTGCAGTTCATCAACGCCACGGCCGCCGACAGCGAGCCCGTGAGCATAGGGTCACGCCTCCTTGCCTGCGCGAAACTCGACCGCACGAGACTCGGAATCACAAGGTCTAGCGTTGATCTGGCCTACGCGTCCCTGCCGCTTATCGTCACCCCAGAGAGCCCGTCGCCGTAGCCCCGGCACAATGGTCCCCATGCCCCAACCCACCC